>DAONFA010000005.1:0-5183 GCA_035403355.1 Candidatus Cloacimonas sp.
TAAAACAAGGATTGAAACTAATCACCCTGGATGTAAAAGGCAAAGCTGAACTGGATTTTTATCCTACTATCCATTAAAACAAGGATTGAAACACCTTTCTACCGCTATGGATTTGGTGGGCAAAGCTATTTTTATCCTACTATCCATTAAAACAAGGATTGAAACGCACTATGGCAGATAGCTCCATAACTGCCTCTTTCACATTTTTATCCTACTATCCATTAAAACAAGGATTGAAACCTGTTTCGGGATAGATATCAAAGAAATTCATCTGAATTTTTATCCTACTATCCATTAAAACAAGGATTGAAACGTATGCTTATCGGTTTCCCAGATACTTTATCAAGAATATTTTTATCCTACTATCCATTAAAACAAGGATTGAAACTGTCAAGTAAGATGGATAAATTAGATGGTATAAAATAATTTTTATCCTACTATCCATTAAAACAAGGATTGAAACCGAGATGAAGTCAATCCTATATCAGCATTAAAAACAAATTTTTATCCTACTATCCATTAAAACAAGGATTGAAACATCTAAATCAAACATCTAAGAAGCCACTGCTGGAATTTTTATCCTACTATCCATTAAAACAAGGATTGAAACTCCGAGATATGAATATGACAACGATCTTGGCTATCTCATTTTTATCCTACTATCCATTAAAACAAGGATTGAAACCACCAATATCGATGATGCGGATTTCTTGCATATTTATTTTTATCCTACTATCCATTAAAACAAGGATTGAAACTACGATGGCGTGACATAGGCTGCGAAAATATGGCTCAATTTTTATCCTACTATCCATTAAAACAAGGATTGAAACAACGAAGGATAATAACTGGACGGGCTATTAAGCGAGATTTTTATCCTACTATCCATTAAAACAAGGATTGAAACTGCGATATTGAATATCCGCTTAATCCAGAGATTGTAATTTTTATCCTACTATCCATTAAAACAAGGATTGAAACTGCTGCGAAAATTGTGTGGTTTTTCTGGAATTTCCAGATTTTTATCCTACTATCCATTAAAACAAGGATTGAAACCCGAGTAAGGGTATATCCCAATCATCCCCATACTCGATTTTTATCCTACTATCCATTAAAACAAGGATTGAAACTGCTTGGGGTAAACTGAATACAAAAATATCAGAAATATTTTTATCCTACTATCCATTAAAACAAGGATTGAAACTCATTGGGTATGCATAGTTTCGCATATATGACATTCCATTTTTATCCTACTATCCATTAAAACAAGGATTGAAACAAGAAGTAATTTCATCAATGCGTCTATTGATATTTTATTTTTATCCTACTATCCATTAAAACAAGGATTGAAACTTGGCTATCAAATTGCCGAATTCCCCCTCTTTCAAATTTTTATCCTACTATCCATTAAAACAAGGATTGAAACAATTAGAGAAGACATATTGGAGGCGTTTGCCCCGTCAAATTTTTATCCTACTATCCATTAAAACAAGGATTGAAACTAGGAACAGAAGGAATATCAAAAGCTCCCGGAGCTATTTTTATCCTACTATCCATTAAAACAAGGATTGAAACATTCTTTCTCATATCTCGCTCTGTCTATCATTGCTTTATTTTTATCCTACTATCCATTAAAACAAGGATTGAAACATTGTGGATATTTTCGGATGTCACTCCCTCATTATATTTTTATCCTACTATCCATTAAAACAAGGATTGAAACTTTTCATCTCCTTAAACTGCTGCTCCAACCGGTTACATTTTTATCCTACTATCCATTAAAACAAGGATTGAAACCGTGGCAGGAATCCACCCTGCATCTACCTGTTTTGATTTTTATCCTACTATCCATTAAAACAAGGATTGAAACCCATTCCTCTAATAACGGTTTTTTGCTTGATTGATTGATTTTTATCCTACTATCCATTAAAACAAGGATTGAAACTATTCGTCATTTGCATCCATTCCGGACGAGCTTGGAATTTTTATCCTACTATCCATTAAAACAAGGATTGAAACTTCATTGATTGAGGAATTGACATTATTAAGGGATAAATTTTTATCCTACTATCCATTAAAACAAGGATTGAAACCTGTATCTCCGATTATATGCGTTGGATCTGCTTTTAATTTTTATCCTACTATCCATTAAAACAAGGATTGAAACAGTGCCTTAAACACTTTGTATTTGCTTGCCAAATCATTTTTATCCTACTATCCATTAAAACAAGGATTGAAACAATATGCCTTTAGCTCAGGAAATAGTACATGGAAAATTTTTATCCTACTATCCATTAAAACAAGAATTGAAACATCCACACCAATTCCTACAGTGTGGAATGCGTTTTATTTTTATCCTACTATCCATTAAAACAAGGATTGAAACTCAAACCTTTCCCCGAGACAATTAATCCTGTAGTAAATTTTTATCCTACTATCCATTAAAACAAGGATTGAAACTTAGAGGAATGGCAAGAGAAGCAAGTCAATCAATTCATTTTTATCCTACTATCCATTAAAACAAGGATTGAAACTCAACAGCTATGATGGAACAACACAAAAAACATTGAATTTTTATCCTACTATCCATTAAAACAAGGATTGAAACCCTCTAAAACTATTTTCATCTCCAGAAGCAACGCAATTTTTATCCTACTATCCATTAAAACAAGGATTGAAACATATTATCTTCCTCATATAGTGTCCGATAGATGAATAATTTTTATCCTACTATCCATTAAAACAAGGATTGAAACCAATCGTTAATACCTTGTCCCTATAAAGTGACTATAAATTTTTATCCTACTATCCATTAAAACAAGGATTGAAACTGCTACAACAACACAGACCTGCCTCCAGGGAAAGCGATTTTTATCCTACTATCCATTAAAACAAGGATTGAAACTATCAGCAACAGTCCGTCCCCGTGGATCAACTGCTTATTTTTATCCTACTATCCATTAAAACAAGGATTGAAACTCCATCTTAATATAGGGGGGCACAAAACCCCATCTCATTTTTATCCTACTATCCATTAAAACAAGGATTGAAACGATACTGGTTCACTTCTAATTACCAGTGGTAGAGTGAATTTTTATCCTACTATCCATTAAAACAAGGATTGAAACCCATTCTTCACCTCTTCTCTTCATAGCGCCGCAAAAATTTTTATCCTACTATCCATTAAAACAAGGATTGAAACTGCAGAAGCAGATAGAAATAGTGCAGAATATGCCGTATTTTTATCCTACTATCCATTAAAACAAGGATTGAAACCTGCGGTAATTTCCTCCAGGAAGGTATTTTCCCCAGCATTTTTATCATACTATCCATTAAAACAAGGATTGAAACTTGCGCCGCCTACTCGTACTAACGAATATGTAGGTATTTTTATCCTACTATCCATTAAAACAAGGATTGAAACGAGGGCAGACATAGCCTGCAGCACCGCAGGCGGGGGTATTTTTATCCTACTATCCATTAAAACAAGGATTGAAACATACGGATGAAACGAAGCCACAACGAGTTATCTTCAAATTTTTATCCTACTATCCATTAAAACAAGGATTGAAACTCTTTTTCTCGTTTTTCCATCATTATCCTTTCGTGTATTTTTATCCTACTATCCATTAAAACAAGGATTGAAACAGCATTACTACGGAATCATTATTTACTGCTCTGAAGATTTTTATCCTACTATCCATTAAAACAAGGATTGAAACCTGATGTCAGCAAATTGATTAAACAATGTTCAAATCATTTTTATCCTACTATCCATTAAAACAAGGATTGAAACATTACCAGGTTTCCATTCTTATCATTGCCGCAAAGGATTTTTATCCTACTATCCATTAAAACAAGGATTGAAACAGCATTAGAGCGGAATCAAAATTCACTGCTCTGTAGGATTTTTATCCTACTATCCATTAAAACAAGGATTGAAACAAAAGTTCGCATCTATGTTATGTGAAAAAAGGAAATTTTCTGGATGAAGTTTTTATCGCTTGCCTGGATTGGTATTCTATACTTTGTAAATATGGGGAGGTTGATAGTTGGGTTGGAAGGGCGTATGCTTATTGTTTTAACTCACAATTTTTCGGTTTGGAAACCAGCTAAAAAGCGGTTGTAAGTGAAAAAGAATGTAGGGTGTGGTTACATAGAAGGCAGGCGAAAATTGTAAGTCAAAACCTACCAATGGTTACATTGAAGGCAGGCGAAAATTGTAAGTCAAAACCTACCGCCGGTTACATTGAGAGCAGGCGAAAATTGTAAGTCAAAACCTCTCACCGGTTGCAGTGTAAATTTTCTGAATGGTGTTTTTATCGATTGCCTGGATTGGTATTCTATACTTTATAAATATGGGGTGATTAATAGTTGGGTTGGAAGGGTGCTTGCTTTCTGTTTAACTCACAATTTTACGGTTTGGAAACCAGCTGCAGTAGGGTTGTAAGTGAAAAAAGAATGTGGGGTGTGGTTACATTGAAAGCAGGCGAAAATTGTAAGTCAAAACTTCCCACCGGTTACATTGAAGGCAGGTGAAAATTGTAAGTCAAAACCTACCGCCGCTTACTTTGAGGGCAGGTGAAAATTGTAGGTCAAAACATCTTGCCGATTGCAGCTTTAATTTTCTGAATGGTGTTTTTATCGCTTGCCTGGATTGGTATTCTATACTTTGTAAATATGGGGTGGTTGATAGTTGGATTGGAAGGGTGCTTGCTTTCTGTTTAACTCACAATTTTACGGTTTGGAAACCAGCTGCAGTAGGGTTGTAAGTGAAAAAAGAATGTAGAGTGAAGTGTACTTTAAACTACCAAAAACTGGTGCACTTTAAAATTCCGCTGAAAGTAAGTCAAAACATCTTGCCGATTGCAGCTTTAATTTTCTGAATGGTGTTTTTATCGCTTGCCTGGATTGGTATTCTATACTTTGTAAATATGGGGTGGTTGATAGTTGGATTGGAAGGGTGCTTGCTTTCTGTTTAACTCACAATTTTACGGTTTGGAAACCAGCTGCAGTAGGGTTGTAAGTGAAAAAAGAATGTGGGGTGTGGTTACATTAAAAGCAGGCGAAAATTGTAAGTCAAAACCTCCCACCGGTTACATTGAAGGCAGGTGAAAATTGTAAGTCAAAACCTACCTCCGGTTACTTTGAAGGCAGGTGAAAATTGTAAGTCAAAACCTACC
>DAONFA010000005.1:5283-66267 GCA_035403355.1 Candidatus Cloacimonas sp.
AAACCTACCTCCGGTTACTTTGAAGGCAGGTGAAAATTGTAAGTCAAAACCTACCTCCGGTTACTTTGAAGGCAGGTGAAAATTGTAAGTCAAAACCTACCCCCGGTTACCTTGAAGGCAGGCGAAAATTGTAAGTCAGAACCTCCCAACGGTTACTGTTTGCTGTTTGTAATACTCCTGTTCAGCAGAATTCGCTTGACGAAAAGAACCAAGTATTAGAGACGGATAATGTTTATAGTAAACGGAAGGAAGATTATGCTATGCTAAATATGCAACAGGAAAAAGAGAGAATAACCAATTTCATTCGGGATTATTGCCGAAAAAGCAAATTCGCAAACCTGGTGATTGGTCTTTCCGGAGGAGTAGATTCTGCTGTGGTTGCCACTTCAGCCGTTCAGGCAATTGGCAAAGAACATCTTTTTGCCTATTGTTTGCCCTATCGGGAAAGTAATCCTGATAGTTGGGCGGATGCTTCTCTGGTGGCAAAATACCTGGGCATTTCTATGCAGACCATATTGATAGACGATTTAACCGATAGTTATTTTGCAAAATATGCTTTAACTGCAACTCCTTTGCGCAAAGGAAATTGGATGGCACGCATCAGGATGAATATTCTTTATGACCAGGCAGCGGAAAAAAATGGCTTAGTAATCGGCACTGGTAATCGGAGTGAAATGTTAGTCGGCTATTTTACTCAGTTTGGCGATGCTGCCTGTGCTTTTGAGCCCATTGCCCATTTATATAAAACCGAGGTCTGGGAACTGGCGAAGGAATTGGGTCTTCCGGAAAAAGTGATTCAGAAAATCCCTACAGCTGATTTATGGTCAGGTCAAAGCGACGAATTGGAGATGGGAATCAGTTATCCCGTTTTAGACAGTGTGCTGCAATATTTAACGGAAGGCGAAAAAAAGCCGGAACTGCCGGAAGAAACAATCACCAAAGTGCGGAAAATGGTAGAAAATTCCAGTTTCAAACGCCAGTTGCCTCCTTTTTTAGAGAGGCGTTAAGTGCTGAAGATTTTTAAGAGTTCACGCTGCCAATCCTGTTATACCGAAAGGGCGTTGCGAATGTGTCCCCGGAAAAGAAAAAATATCTGCTGGCTTTGCTGTAATGAGACACGCAGCGATACACGCTGTCCGGAAACTTGTGCTTACGCTCCCCAAAAAGATGAGACAAACCCGTTTCCTGCATTTAAAGCCGATTCTCGTGCCGAAGCCGAAAATGCTATTAAACATCATATAGACCTTTGGATAGGTAAAGAAAATTCTTTCCTGCAAAATAAAACTCCCGAAAAAGCAGCTGGTGAAAATCCCCAGGAAATGCTTGCCTGGTTAAGTGGATTTCAATATCCGGTATATTTTCCAATGGATTATCTGCTGAATAAGTTAAATTTGCCTTTCACTCCTGCTGCCAAAAATGAGGATCCCGAGGACTATGCAGAAAAATGGATGACAGCCCTTATTCAGATGAAATGGAATGAATTACGCCAATTCACTGTCAATCAGAATCCGATGGAGGATTTGGCGGAAAGGTATATTGAGCTGCTTAAGGCAATTTCTCTTTTAAGTAAAATATCTACCTACAGTGTATTATACAGCGGACTGGGGGAAGATGGAATTACGGCTCTGGTTTTTGCGGAATTGAATCATAAACAGGATTGGACTTTGGTGCTGAGCAACACTAACGGTAACTGGAAAATCAGACAAAACATCGCCGGTAATCCTCAAGCGTATTTTAAACAAAATAAAATCTATACCGATATAGCTGAAGCCCTCGGCAAAGGGGATGACGCAAAAGTTTGGGATTTACTTTGCGCTGCTTTGAAAATTTATCCCGATAGTCCTGATCTTTATTATTACCGCGCTTTATACTGGCAAATGGTAAAACAAAGAGATAAAGCAGCGGTGGATTTCTTTAATGCTATAGCTTTAGATAATACTTGGAAGGAGCCCTACCTGCATTTAAGCGCTCACTATTTAGCGGAAGGAAATTATGAACAGGCAACACTCTGGCTGGAGGAATTGAATTTCCTGCACCCGGATGACCCTAATGTGCTGAATAACCTTGCCGCTGCCTATGCCGGAAGCGGAAAAACGGAACAGGCAAAAGCCCTCTGGCAGCAAATTGTGCAAAAATACCCAACTTTTGAAATAGCCCGCAAAAATCTGGAAAAACTGCAATGACTGAAGCCCGAATTAAACAATATATGGGGATGGCAATCCGAGCTGCAGAAAAAGCACGGGGGAAATGCTCTCCCAATCCTTTCGTGGGCTCAGTTATCGTGAAAAATGATACTGTGCTCAGCCAGGGCTGGACTTTGGAATATGGCAGTGACCATTCAGAAATTCAGGCACTTAAAAAAGCCGGGAAAAAAGCCCGAGGTGCAACCTTGTTTGTCACTTTGGAACCCTGCTCCCATTATGGAAAAACGCCACCCTGTGCCCAAGCCATCATTGAGGCAGGAATTAAAGAGGTCTTCATTGGAATTTCCGATCCCAATCCTTTGGTGAAAGGAAAAGGCATTCAAATGTTGCAAGAGGCAGGAATTGAAGTTCATTGCGGCTATCTGGAAGATGCAATCCGCACTCAACTGGAATATTACCTTTGTTATATGCAGAAAAACAGACCTTTCGTAACCTGGAAAACTGCCCTTACTCTGGATGGTAAATACGCCGCTGAAGATAATTCCTCACGCTGGATAACGGGAAATATTGCCCGCCAATTTGTCCATCGCTTGCGGAGTGAAAATGATGTGGTTTTAACCGGCATCAAAACTGTTCTAAGTGACAATTCATTGCTGAATGTGCGTTTACCGGGAAATCACAAACAACCCCTGCGCATAGTTTTAGACCCCTTGCTACAAATTCCCATGCAGTCAGAATTTGTAACTATCGCCTCATCCTTTCCCGCAATGATTATTACTTCCCCCGCAATGCTGAAAACCCGAAAAGCTGAGGAATTGCAACAAAAAGGGGTTAAAATAGAAACCCTGCAATGCCGGAACAACCATTTTAACTTACACGAGGTCTTGCAGTTATTATCTCAAATGAAATACTACAGTGTTCTGCTGGAAACGGGTAGCGGCATTGCCGAAGCATTTATCAGAGAAAAATTGGTGGATAAATTTATCTTTATCTACGGTGCCAAAATATTGGGTGGGACAAAAAGCCCTTTGCCAACTTTGGGTATTGAAAATATCAATCAAGCGATACCGATGGAAAAAATCAGCTGCCGTAAAATGGGACAGGACATTATGGTTACTGCCTATCCAGTATATTCAGCTTAAATATTTGGCTTTCTTGCCTATCGCTTTAGTTTATCTATTACAGAATAAAATCCTGATTAGGAGGAAACAATGAAAATTATCCATTACACCGAAGTGGAATTGGAACCCGTAACGGTAGAAGGTGCTGAAAAAGCACAAATCCGCTGGCTGATTGCCCAAGAAGACGGTGCTCCTACTTTTGCGATGCGAATGTTTGAAATTGAACCCGGGGGGCATACTCCCTACCATCAACATAATTGGGAACACGAGGTTTACTGCCTTTCCGGAAAAGGTGCTTTGGTTACGGAACGAGGAGAAATGGCTTTTGGTGCCGATGACGCTATTTTCGTGGATCCCAATCTGATACATACATTTAAAAATGTCGGAAATGAGACCCTGAAGTTTCTATGCCTGATACCGCATGAGAAACCGGTTATTAAAAAAGCGCTCAATCCTTTTGCCGATGAGGAAGCAAATAACTGCTAAGAAGATAGAAGGTTTGCCTCCCCAGCAACCGGTTCTTGCTTTTTTTGCTATGCGGAAAAGTTAGCGAAACAAAAATTAGCCGGTTTAATGGGTTCAATAAAATAACCCTCTTCAGGAAAAAAGAGTTGACTTTAAAGCTCTCTATCCGAAAATGGCTCAACACAATGCTTATTTAGGAACTTAATAAGCAAAAACCGTCCCTAAAATAAGGATTATATAGAAAGGAGATAACAATGGCGAAAAATACTCGCGGTAAAGGATTAAAAAACCTGCCCAATCACGGTAGAGGTGAATGCCCCGTCTGTCATAAAACAGGCATCAAACTGCTCTATGAAGTGAAGGTTGGCGAAAAAACCTATAAGGTTTGCAAAACCTGTAAAGATAAAGCTGCCGAGAAATTAAGCGCACAATAATTTGCAGGTGGCTTTCGTTCAGCTAATCATTATCCAAACGAAAGCATAATTTATTACAAGATGCAAGCCCTGAAAGCTCTGGGGCAGAATTTCCTGATTGATGAAACAATAGCTGCGGAAATAGTAGCTTTAGCCGAATTACAACCCTCGGATAAGGTTTGGGAAATAGGACCCGGAAAAGGTATTTTAACCACTGAAATTATTAAATACAATGTTCAGTTGCGGGCTTTTGAATTAGATAAACGCCTGCAAAAATACCTTACTCAGCGCTATGGCAATAAGGTCTTACTGGAATTTACCGATATTTTGAAAGCGGACTGGCTTTCGTATCTCCAAAAGGATGGAGGCACCTTAAAATTGATTGCTAATATCCCCTATCAGATAACCAGTCCGCTTTTATATCTGCTGGAGAAATACAGTTCTTCCTTTTCCCGCATCGTGATGATGGTGCAAAAAGAAGTAGCGGAACGGCTTAGCGCTAAGCCAGGCAGTAAAAATTATGCTCCTTTAACCATCCGTTTAGGTTTGGTTTATGATATTTTTAGTAAGCTGCAGGTTAGCAAAGACAAGTTTTATCCTGTGCCCAAAGTTAATTCTACGGTAATTTTAATGCTTCCGCGGGTAAATAAACCGGTTATTGGTAATCCCGAACTGTTTAATAAACTGCTGGAAACAGCTTTTGCCCATCGGAGAAAAACCCTGGCGAATAATCTGCTGCCTGTTTTGGGAGCGGAAAAAACAGCAAAATTGGCAGACCTTTCACAACTAAACTTCAAAAAACGAGGGGAAGAACTTGCAGAAGAGGATTTTATTCTGCTTAGTGATTGCTGGGCTGCTTTATAGTCCAATATTACGGGCTCAAAATAAGGGTCTGGATTGGACTGTTTATTCCAGTGAACAGGTTTTAAACATCCATAATGCCTTGCAATTTATGTATTCTCCTTCCTCCAGAACAAGATTTATCATCAACAGCATCAGCAATACGGAGAACCGGTTGAATTTCAATCAGGAAGCCAAGAATGCTGAATTGAATGTCGGTTTGGAACTGGCACACAGAAATTTCCTGCATACTTTCAGCTCCAATTATATAACCCTCTTTGATAACAGCGATCTTGAGCCCTCGGCTTATGTGAATAAAACTGCTGCTATAGGTTATCAGCTAACTTATTCCCCTTTGGATAGTTTGCAGATAGGTATTTTCAGCAAAGGCATTTTACGCAATGAGCAAGACCGCTATGTGAGTAACAACCTGCTTTCCAGTGATGGCTATTGGCTTGGCTCTAATGTTCATTATTCCGCTTTTTCACAAAATTCCGCTGGAGGAATAACTGCCAATGCAGAACGCAAGAAAATGAACTGGGAATCCTTTGACTATGCAAATTTGGGAGCAAATTACAACTTTTCCGGTAATTACTTAAACTGGAACTGCCTTGCCAACTATAATTACCATAATGAAGACATCTATGTTTTAACCTCTCCCGAACAAGATGCCACCCGCAGTAACTATCTGCACACTGATAATCAGCTCCGCCATAATATTTCCTTTTCTACAAACGCCCAGGTCTTTCCGAACGATTTTGTCCAGTTGGAATTCAGGGATGATTACAACCAACGGAAAACCAGCTACAGTAAAAATGAAATCCGCAATAATACAGACCACTATAATTTCGCTCAGCTTTCCCTGGACTGTCAAATTCTGCCTGGTATCCTGTGGCAGAATGATTTAGCCCATACTTATGCCATTAAGGATTATTACTATGATCTCAATACCAGGAATACGGAAAATAGACATCTCGGCAGTAGAATCAATTGGGAATATAGTGAAGGTGATTCTTTAATTGCTTCTTATGCTGTAGATTTACAGCTTATCAAATTTCCCGAAGACAATAATCAATGGGATAACGACCTCTTGTCTCATAATTTGCGTTTGGGCTGGAAACATTACTTGCACGAGAGAATAGTTTTGGGAAACTGGTTCGGCTATGGGTTCAGCAAAGATGTCTATCTGGATTCCCTGCTTTCAGCTAATAATAAAAGAATAAGCAGCTGGAATTTATCTCCCGAATGTAAAATCCTGATCGGTGACCGCCTGGCTTTTTTTCAGAACTATCAAATAAGAGCCGATTATAGCGATTACATTTATCAAACGGGTAAAAGTAACACCCTATATCGGCAATTGGGCTTTCAATATGATTTGGTGTTTGATACTTATCCTTTAATAGCTCGTTCTTTAGATACCCAATGGCTGAAACTGCCTTTTCGGAACAGTCCTGATAATGCCTTTATGCTTGATCTTGGTTTCGCTTACGAAGAAAATCAGTATGCTCAAGAAAAGCAGAACTTTTATGAATTACAAACCAAAAACAGACGCTGGACAGCTAATATTGATTTCCGCCACGATATTAGAACTTTTTATTGGTCTCTTGCTCCTAAATATTCCTGGGGAACCTGGCAGGAATTGAGAATTGACTTTATTTCCGCCTGCCTTTTTAATAACGATTCCCTGCTGGAATTTAAGCTTTCTCCTTTTATTGATGATTTTACGGAGATAGATTCTTTCACTTTTGCCAAATTCAACTCTCACAAATTCTGCAGCTTTCTTAAACAATGTTCTGAAGCGGCGGACTGGCGTTTATCCACCACTCTGAAATTGCGTTTTTGATTGACAGAATAAAGGAAATAAAATCGTTGAACTTTGCCAGGCACAATGCAATAACTGCAAGTGAACTATGTCAGATCAGGAATGAAGCAGCATTAAGCTTAAACAGTTATGTGACATTGTTTGCCTGGCTTTTCTTCTTAACTGATAAAAAATGGTATAAGATATGCTTATCAATTAGGAATGGATTTCCGCTGACGCAGAAAAAACAATAAGAACAACAAGGATTAAAATAATGAAACGCATCCTTTTTACTTTATGCCTGCTGACTATAGCTACAGCTGTTTTTGCTTATCCTTTACGCATTCAAAGCTGGAACATAGAAAAAGACCTTAAAAAGCTGAATGAACTAAAGGTCAGCATTGATTATGTAAACCTGCAAACAGGAATTATTCACATAGAAGTGCGTAACGATGAAGAAAGGGATAAAATACACAGCGTAGGGCTATTAACAGAGCTTTTGCCCAATACCGCGGAAGCATATTTTGCTTCTCTGGCTGAAGGGACTAAAGATGATAGAAGTTATTACACTTTAACTCAATACCAGAATTTTATGCAACTAACGGCAGCTCAATATCCCGATATCTGTCAACTGGTTCAATTTGGCACCAGTGTTCAAAACAGACCTTTATTAATGCTGAAAATAAGTGATAATGTAAATGTGGAAGAAAACGAGCCGGAGCTTAAATACCTCAGCAGTATCCATGGAGATGAAGTTGTCGGCTACGATATGCTTATCCGTTTAATTCAATTACTTACAACTCAGTATGGAATAGACCCGCGGATAACGAATCTTGTGGATAACACGGAAATTTGGATAAATCCGATGCTTAATCCGGATGGTTATACTGCAGGAGTTCGTTATAATGCCAATGGAATAGATTTGAACCGTAATTTTCCTATGCCTACAGGAAATCAACATCCCGATTCCGAACCCTGGGCTGTGGAAACAATTGCCGTTATGGATTTCAGTAATGCTCACGATTTTGATTTGGCTATTAACTTTCATGGCGGTTCGCTGGTGATAAACTATCCCTGGGATTACACTTATACCTTAGCCCCGGATAATGATTTGCTCATAGAAATGGCTTTAACCTATTCCCGGGAAAATTCTCCGCTGTTCAACAGCACAGAATTTCCGCAAGGAATTACTAATGGAGCTGCCTGGTATGTTATTACGGGCAGTATGCAGGACTGGAATTATTATTATACCGATTGTATTGAACTAACTGCCGAAATTGGCAATGATAAATGGCCTCCTGCTTCTAATTTGGATTCTTATTGGGCTGATAACGAAGAATCTATGTTAAAATATATTGAATTTGCCCAAAACGGAGTTAAAGGAATTGTTACCAACTCTTCTGGAACTCCCATTGCCGCTACAATTACTGTAGCAGGAAATTCCAAACTGGAACATACCGACCTGCCAGCAGGTGACTATCATCGTTTATTGCTTCCGGGAACTTATCAAATAACTGCTTCCGCTGATGGCTATATACCTCAAACAGTGAATATTACAGTTCCTCCAACCGGTTCCTATAGCCAAAACTTTACTTTACAATCAGCTCTGCTGACAACTTTTGAGGGACAGGTTCGCACTCCGGCAGGAAATGCATTATCTGGAGCAAGCGTAACTCTGAACAGCAATCCCCAAATTTCTGTTCAAACAGATGCGGAAGGATTATTTTCCTTAACTGTTTATGAAGGTGATTATCAAATTTGTATTGCTGCCTTGGATAATTCTACCGGCACTTATCCTGTCCAGATAAGGCATAATTGCCAACGCAATATCTTTACTATTCAGAATCCTCTCTTCCAGGATAATTTTGAAAACGGACTCGGAAACTGGACTGCTACAGGAACTTGGGGAATTGTAAGTTACGAGGGTTCCAATGTATTAACCGATTCTCCTTCCGGCAATTATGGCAATTCCCAAAATCGCAGTGTTACTATTAATACTCCGCTGTCTTTTGCCCAGGTAGTTAATCCCTTTTTATCTTTCAGGTGTAAATATGCGTTGGAGGAAAGCTATGATTTTGTGTATTTGGAGGCATCTGCTAATGGTAACACCTGGATTGCTTTAGATAGTTATACGGGAACTATAGGCAGTTGGACACCTAAAACTTACTCCCTTGCTGCCTATGCTGGAAATCAGTTATACCTGCGTTTCAGGATAAAGACCGATTATAGTCAAACCGCTGATGGTATCTATATTGACGATGTTAGGATAACCGGTATTAATAATAATATTCCTCTTTATGGAGATGTAACTTCCGACGGTATTATCAATTTGCAGGATATTGCCTTTATCAATGAGTATGCTATTGGTCTTGATCCTATTCCGGAAATTGATGTAAGACCATGGGAAGCATATCGGATTACTAATGCCGATGTAGATGGTAACGGCATAATTGATGCTTTTGACAGCTATCTGCTATGCAAATATATTTCCGTAGGGGATTATCTTCTACCAATTCAATCAGGAATTCCTGAAGAAGTTCCGGTTCCTGTTTTAACTGCCAGCTACAGTGATAACCTATACCTGAATTTCAGCAATATTGATGACTTGAAGTCCTTAACTGTTTCTGTAGCACCCAATTCTATCAATCAGGTTAATCATCAGGGAATTTACGCCAATCAGCCCTTTGTGCAGGCAATAAATAATGAGAACGGTTCTTACGGTTTTGCCGGATATAATATTGACCAGCAATCGCTGTCTATTACCCTGGCAGCTAACCCTGAGGATTTTACTCTCTATTATACGGTAAATGGAGTTCCGGGCACCCAATTTATCAGTATCAGTAATAGCATAAACGATCCGGATGCCCCTGAAACAGTAACTTCTCTTTTGCCCAATAGTCCCAATCCCTTCAATCCGGAAACAACCTTATATTTTACGCTGGCAAAAAATAACACTCCCGTCTCGCTCAATATTTATAATCTTAAGGGGCAGCTTGTGCGTCATCTGGTTTCAGGCGTTTTGGCTTCCGGAAAACACAGTTGCGTTTGGAACGGCTTAGATGATGCCGGTAAAGAAGTTAGCTCCGGAGTATATTTCTCTCGTTTATTTACTCCTGATAATCAACAAACCCGTAAAATGCTGCTTGCCAAATAAGAAAGCTATCAATGCTAAAGAAACATTTTCTCGTTTTAGGGCTTATTGGAATCTGTTTTTTGTTCAGCTGTAAAAAAACCGCTTCCCCAACTCCCGAGCCGGCACCCAAATATGAATTTCGGCAGGAGGGAACTTTGGATATAATTTCTCCTGAAGGTCTTAAAAAAGCTACTTTTGCTATAGAAATTGCCGAAAAGGAAGAAGAACTGATGCAGGGTTTAAAATATCGCGAAAAAATGGCTGATAATGAGGCAATGCTGTTTATTTTTGAATATCCGGATATCTATGATTTTTGGATGCAGGATACATATCTGCCTTTGGATATGCTGTTTATAGCTACCGATGGCACTATTAACGATATTTATGAAAATGCAGTTCCTTTTAGCGAAGAGAGAATTACACCTCGCAATCCCCATCAATATGTGCTGGAAGTTAATGCCGGAATAGTAAAGAAATCAGGTATCAAAACAGGAGATAAAATAGTATGGAAAAAACAGTCCTGAGCTTATTATTGCTGCTAAACCTGCTTCTCTGCGGCTGCGGTAAAAAAACTGAACCGGCAATTCCGGAAGCAAAAGTGGAACCCGAACAAATGGAAAAGACGGAAGAGAAAAAAGAAAGTAAAGCGATTTCCGCTCCGAATATGGCTGCTATTGAATCCTATCAATATACCTGGTCTGAAAATGATGTGATGCCTCCGATAGTAATTATCATTGATGATTTCGGCCAAAATGCAGGTCAACTGCTGGATGATTTTTCTGCCCTGCCGGCTAAAATCTCTTTTGCTATTTTACCGGATTTGCCTTACACGCAAACAGTTGCCCGCCTGGCTGAGAAAACACAGCACAATGTTTTAATTCATATTCCGATGCAGGCAATTGACCATAACGCCAATCCCGGCAAAAGATTTCTGAAAACGGGAATGGATAAATATGAAATCTCCAGTTTATTACAGGATTTTTACGCCCAAATTCCCAATGCCGTTGCCGCCAATAATCACATGGGCAGTGAGGTAACTTCCGATCTTCCTGCAATGAACATTGTATTGGAAGAATTGGATGAGCTGGGTTTGTATTTCCTGGATAGCGCTACTATCAATAAAAGTGCAGCTTTTACGGCAGCAAAGAACCTGGGGCTTAAAATAGCCAAAAGAGATATCTTTCTGGATGTCCCGGATAATAGCGATGCTACAATTATAAGCAAAATTGAAGGTTTAGCAAAATACAAAGGCAGAAAAGAGCCGGTGGTAATTATTACTCATTGCCATAATCGCGAGAAGCTGAATGCCTTGCAAAAATTCCTTACCCAGATTGATAATATGGGCATAGAACTGATGAGCGTTGAGGAACTTTTCCGCCAGCTTGGCAGCCCTGCCTGAAAAAGAAATTTAATTATAAAAAAAGCGGAGCTTCAGCGAGCTCCGGCTACAGGGTAGCTGGGCAGCCCTGCCTGAAAAAGAAATTTAATTATAAAAAAAGCGGAGCTTCAGCGAGCTCCGGCTACAGGGTAGCTGGGTAGCCCTGCCTGAAAAAGAAATTTGCTAACCCGAAGCAAGAAGATAAATTGCCCGCTGTTTAAGCAGATTTTTACATAATGTCTGCGTTATGTGCGTAATATTAGTTTCTTTTCTCGTTGTAAAAAATCCGCATAAAACCCTATCATCCGCTATTTCTATGTTGCCAATTTTGGGTCTTTTGCGTCCTGCTTACATTACGAAAACTTGGATGTTATATCTTCCATTCCGGGTAAAAGATATACCTTAAACTGGTCAATCCGGATAGCAGGATCGGAGGTAAATTCAATTTGATCTTTGTAGTTAGTAAAATCCTCGTTATGTTGATTGATATGATTTAATAACTCAGGACTAACAGCAATGCGCAAGGTCTTATCCTTAATAAAATAATCGCTGCGATTCAGCCACCTGTAAATACGCATAATAACCGTATCCTTGCTTAAAATGCGTCCGCTGCCGTTGCAGAAAGGGCAGGGATCGGAAAAATTGGAGATTAAAGTGTTCCGCATTCTTTTACGGGTAACTTCCACAAGCCCAAGCTCCGTAAACGAATAGACCTTATTTTTGGCACGGTCACGGCGCAATCCTTTTTTCAGCATTTCCAGCACTTCGGTTTTATGTTTTTCTTCCGTCATATCAATAAAATCAACTATAATTACCCCGGAAAGGTCACGCAGACGAATTTGACGAGCTATTTCTGCAGCCGCTTCCAGATTTGTTTTTCGCACTGTTTCATCGTAATTTGTTTTGCCGGTAAAACTTCCGGTATTCACATCTACGGCTACAAGAGCTTCTGTCTGTTCAATTCTGATATTACCTCCACTGGGAAGATAAATTCGGCTATGCAAGACAGTTTCAATTTTCTTTTCAATTCCCCAGGCATCAAAAATGGGGGAATCCTCGCGGTAAATTTCTATATTGCTAACCAGTTCGGGAGAACTATCAGCCAATTGGGAAATAATGCGTTTGGCAAAATTCTTGTCATCAATAACCAGGCGGTCAACATTCTCCCCAAACAGATCCCTAATCAGATAATTTTCCAGAGCGTTTTCTTCAAACACGCAAACCGGTGCTTTGGCATATTTAATTTGTTTATCTATCAACCGCCAGGTTTTCAACAGTGCCTTATATTCTGCCCGGAAATCTTCTTCTTCACAGCCCTCGGCTTCAGTTCTTACAATTAAACCGAATCCGGGATCTTTAATCCCGGAAAGAATATTGCGTATGCGATTGCGTTCTGCCTGAACATATATTTTGCGGGAAATGGCTATTTTATCCTTATTGGGAAAAAGCACAAGGAACTTTCCCGGAATGGAAATCTGACCAGTTAAGCGTGCACCCTTTGTTCCAATGGGTCCTTTATGAACTTGAACGATAATTTCCTGCCCTGGTTTTAAGAGTTTATCTATTTGTGAGGAGTCCTCAGGGTTAACTTTCGTGCGGGGTGAAGCATTTTCATAAATATCCAGGAAATCCATCACAATGTCACTGTAATGTAAAAAAGCGGTTCGCTCCAGTCCAATTTCAATAAAGGCAGCACCCATTCCGGGCAAAACATCCTTCACAATACCTTTATAGATATTGCCAACTATGTTTTGTTGCTCCCGGCGCTCCACAAAGAGTTCTACTAAGCGGTTATCTTCCAAAACTGCCACCCGCTTTTCCAGGGGGTGGACATTTACGATTATTTCTGTGTTAAAGGAATCCTTTTTCATTTTAGTCCAAAGTATAAGGCATTAAATACAGCAATTCACCCGTGGCTGGAATTTGCCTTAAATATTGTTCCAGACGGTCTGCAGGAGTGGCATCGTTTTGCCAATGTGTTTTCACATTCATCAGATCAGATTCCTTCAGGGTCTGCCAAAAACTTTCCTTAACCGGGAAATTGACGGCAGAATATTCAGTTGCCTTAGCCAAAGAAGCAGCTTTGGCAATTGCCTTATCCAAAGTTCCAATTTCATCTATCAGTTTATTGGCAAGAGCATCTTCAGCACTGAAAACGCGTCCTTCGGCAACTGCCTCAATATTTGCGGGGGCAATTTTTCGCGCCGTCATCACTCTCTGCTTAAATTCATTGTAGGTAGCTGTGGAATTGCGTTTCAGAGATTCTATAATAGCCGGATCGTAATGCTCCAAAGGGCTTAAGCCACCGGCAAATTTTCCATATTTTAAGGTCTGCGAGTGAATTCCAATTTTATTCCCCAATCCTGTCATTTCTGGAATTAGACCAATTACACCAATGGAGCCGGTTAAAGTTCCCGGGTCTGCAATCATATAGTCCCCGGCGCAGGAAATATAATAACCACCGGAAGCAGCTGTTCCTCCCATTGAAATCACCAAAGGATACTCCCTTTTCAGCTTAAGTAATTGCTGATAAATAAGCTCGGATTCCAAAGCGGAACCACCGGGACTATTTATTCTTAAGACCACTGCTTTAATATCTTTATGCCGGTGAATCTGCTTAATAATCTTCTTCACTTTTGCTTCGCTGATCACACTTTGATTGCTAAAATCATAACCCGAAACAGGAGTTATATTTCCATTCAAATAAACAACAGCTATTTTATCGCCTTTGTTCTTGCTGGCAGCAGGCAAATAATTAGCTATTTTTACTAATTTATCCTCTTCCAAGCCCAAACTGCTCAGCATTTCATCACGCCCCATAGCATAATCTATCAGCTGTAATTCCTTAGCTTTCTCAGCGCTGAGCATAAAGTCCTCCCGCATTTCAAAAATAGCTTTTACTTTTGCGGTTTCTAATTTTCGGTTTTGGGCAACAACTGCAAGCAATTGATTATAAATATCTTGTAAGGCAGCATCAATGTTTTCTCTGGTGCCTTTACTAAGTTCTGTTTGCGAATAGGGCTCTCCTGCTCCTTTATATGCCCCCGATTGTAAAATATGCATTTTAATGCCTAATTTATCCAGCATCTCTTTATAGAAAAGCATATTAGCAGATACACCCTGAAGCGCCAAACCTGCAGAAGCAGAGGGTTCCATATAAATTTTGGAAGCACTGGAGGCAAGTAAATAGTCCCCTTGCGTGAAGTTATCCCCGAAAGCAATCACGGGCTTGCCGCTTTTTTGGAAAGTTTTTATGGCTAAAGTCATTTCTGCCAGAGAAGGATAATTGGTCATCACCATTCGGGGCTCAATAAGCATCCCTTTTATCCGGTCATCTGTAGCGGCAGCTTTTATTTTATCACAAATTTCCTGAACACCGGGAGCTGAAACATTTACAAAGCGCAATTCCTCCATCTCGTTATAATCTGCCAGCGCAGCATTAGGATTTACATATAACCACGCATCGGATGGGATTTTGGCAACTTTGGTTCCATTCACCCCAAAAGTGACAATAAAACCAAGGATAAAAGTAGCGATGAAGGCAACTACAAAGATTAAACAGCCCCACAGAACGGTCTTGTTAGATTTCATAATAGCAAAACTCCTTTATTGGTTATCCGAATTGCGCTTCGGCAAACCATTGAACCTGCTTTCCAATTCTGCTTTGACAGATTTCAATGATAATATATATAAATATCCCTTCTTTGCCAAATCAAAATTCTGCAACTCAGATAAGAAAATTAAAAAATGAATGGCAGCATCTAACTTTCCTTTTGGCAAACACCTTTAGAAAAGCCACTAAAGTTCAAAAAATGGCGGAGATGTAGGGATTCGAACCCTAGAAACGCTCACACGTTTACACGATTTCCAATCGTGCTCCTTCAGCCAACTCGGACACATCTCCTTCCTAATTTTATGCAACTTTTTTTTCCTGCCTCTTTCTGTCAAATACAATTAGAAAATAGCAGATATCTATCGTTCCCAAAGAAATCCCGATATTTTTTCAATAACCCTCCAATATAACTCTCGTATCTTTCCCGTATCGCAATATGGGAATGATACAGGAATCTCATCAGCTGCATAGCACAAAAAAACAGGTTCTTGTTTGTTTTGACTTTAAACCGATTCTTTTTGTGGTTGCAACTATCTGCAGAAGCAACAGAAAATTTATCCTTTGTCCGATACTGACAAAGCTGAAGCTCGGTTTAGAGTTAAAACAAAAATTCTCTGCGAAGTTGCTATCTCGCTATTTTCCATCTCGCCATCTCGCTATCTCGCTTTAAAATTCTTTCTTCATTCTGAATAACTGAAAAGAGATTTTATATCTTCCCTGGTCATTGTTTTCAGCACATTTTGTCCACCTTCAATAACGGTTTCAAAAAGCTCTCGTTTATTTTGTTGCAGTTGCAGGATTTTCTCTTCTACAGTGCCTTTCGTAATGAGACGGAAAACTTGAACCTTATGTGTTTGCCCAATTCTGTGAGTTCTATCAATTGCCTGATTTTCCACCATTGGATTCCACCAGGGGTCATACAAAATAACAGTATCGGCAGCAGTTAAATTTAGTCCCGTTCCACCTGTTTTTAAAGAAATCAAAAAGAGTTTAATCTCGGGATTGGTTTCAAAGTTCTTTATAGGAGTAATTCTATCCTTGGTTTGACCATCCAGATAGCAATAGGGCATAGACCAGGCATCCAAAACTTTCCTAATAATAGACAGCATTTGAACAAACTGACTGAAAATCAAAACCTTATGTCCTGCATTAGTAGCTTCTGTAACCAGTTCCAAAAGTTGTTCCAGTTTGGAAGATGCCTCCGGTTCAGGTAAAATATCACCATTGGCAAGATGAGGGTGATTACAAACCTGCCTAAGTTTTGTAAGTGCTGCTAAAATATGAATGTAGTTTGGCATTTCCGGTCCCTCAGGCAACAGTTTTTTCTGCACCATATCCAAAATTTGCAGGTAAAGTTTTTCCTGCAGAGGATTAAGTTTGCACCAGGAAATTTGTTCTTGTTTATCCGGAAGTTCCAAAAGCACTTCTTTTTTAATTCTACGCAGCATGAAAGGGGCAACCATTCGGGATAAGGATAGTCGGGCAACCGTTTCCCCTTCGGCAGGTAAATAGTTCTGTTTAAATTTATTCAGAGTTCCCAAATAGCCGGGGTTCAGAAAATCCAGGATAGACCACAATTCGGTAAGATTATTTTCCACAGGTGTTCCTGTTAAAGCCAAACGGTGTTTGCTTTTCAGTTTTTTAATAGCGGAAGTGCGTTGAGCCGAAACATTTTTAATGTTTTGGGCTTCATCCAGAACAACCCATTCAAATTCCATATTTTTCAGAAAAGCAACATCTCCCAAAACCATAGAATAGCTCATAATAAAGAGCCGAACATTCGGATTGGAGAGAATTTCCATCCGGGTTGTCTTATTTCCATCCACAATGGCAAAAGGGATATTGGTGTGAAACTTGTCAATTTCAGCAGCCCAATTGTAAAGTAATGTTTTGGGGCAAATTACCAGTGAGACCTGTCCTGCTGCTGTAGATGTAATTGCAGAAAGCGCTTGAATGGTTTTTCCCAAACCCATTTCATCGGCAAGAATACCATTTAAGTGATAATGAGCCAACATCTTAATCCAGGCAACACCGGCTTTTTGATAACCCCTTAGAACGGTTTGCAAATACAAAGGCAAGGTTTCAGTGCCCTCCAAATGCCTTTTCAGTAATGCTTCATAAAGCCCTTCCAACCATTCATCTCCCTGCATTCTAAAGGCAGGATTGGCTTCCCGTAATTTAAGATAATAGGGCAGATTCATCATTCGTGAACGATAAATTTGATCAGTTTTGTGCTCGCTGCGGGAAAGAAGTTCTTCCACTTCATAAAAAACCTGCGGGTTGCTGATAAATACCAGGCGTCCATCCGCGGTCTGTAAAAATTCCTCTTTACTGCGGAAAAACCGTTTCAATTCTTCATGGGTGAAACTCAAATCCCGATAGTTGTAACGAACCTCATAAGTAAACCAGTCAATATCTTCTTCGTGACGAGCAATAAGTTCCACCTGTAAAGGAATTTTAGCTACAAAATAATTTCTCAGTTCCGGGTCAATTTGAATATCCCAATCCTGGTCACTAAGTTCAAAAATAGCAGTCCTCAATAGTTCAATTCTTTCTTCACCGCTAAAAACCAGTTCGGCATATTGTTCCAGACGGTTCATTTCCGGTTCAGGAAGTTTATTCAGCAGTTCCTGCATTTTGGCAAAAAGCTCCGGAGTTAGATGAAACCAGGCAGCACCTTCTTTAGAAGGAGAAGTGTATTGAGAAAAAACAAGGGGCTTACCAAAACGCAAAACGGAAAGAGGAATTTCCCTTTCCTGTGAAAAAACAAGGTAACCACCAATTAGTATTTTATCGCCCAATTTCTTGATATGCAAACGCTTAACAGGTGCTTCATCAATAATTTCCGGAAGCACAATGCTCTCCTCAAAATCAAGATAAATGCCTTGTTCATTCAGTTCACGATGCACCAGGCAACGATAATAAACTAAATCTCTGGCAGTTAAAACCTCTCCGCTGCTAAAAATATTATCTATCACTTCTTTACGGCAATGCAGGTTGATTTTATACACCTGATTCCGGAAAAATAACCAGGTAGGATTTCCCGCAAACCAAACGGAGAGTTCATCTATAATAACAGCCCGTAACGCATAATTCTTTGTTCCAGCTGGCTCAATTCTTAAGGAAAGAGGATAGGGCTGGGGCTGAAAAACAAGCTCTTCTCCCGTTTCTTTAATTACCAAACGGGTATGACAATTTTGCATAATTAAAAGGGCTTTGGCAAAATCACTTTTGTAAATTGACCAGAACTTGTTTTTGTGACTATAGGCACAGCGGTTTTGGTTTAGAAAGGAAAAAAGATGAAGGTCTGCATCACTAAAAGCACCCAAATTGGCAGTGTAATCTTCCAGCTGGCGTTGAGGAATATCGGTTATTTCTTCCCGGGAGTATAGTTTACCCATTAAAACCGGCTCAAGAGGAGCAAGGTCTTGATGATAAAAACGGATTTTATCACTTTCGGGGTTATAAATTCCCTCTATATAAAGAACTGCATTGCGGGCAATATTAAGCCATAATTCATTGCCACTTAGCGCATTCCCGTCACAGGTCTCAACTACCTCTTCCTCAAAAATGCGGGTGCTTAAATTAAGATAAGCATAACGCAAAATGGAAAGATAATGACGACAGGATTCATCCGTATGACACTGAGAACAGCTATGAGAAACAATCAGTTCGGTTTCCGGATTAAAAACAATATCTACATATTCGGCAAAATATTCCTGTTTGGAAGGAGCCGGAAAAAAGCGAAGTTGATAGTTGCCATCTTCATTACGGGTTTTCCAAAACCATAAATCATCTTTCTCCAGCACAATAACTGCCTGATTGAAATACCAGCTGGTAGATTTGTTATGATAGTCCTTAGCAAAAAGCCGTGCCATCAGTTTGAGTATCCTTTTATTTTTTAATCAGTTCCTATAGGGTAAAAAGGGAAAATCTGTCAATCTAAAAAAGGAGATGTTTTTCTGCAGAGAGCACTGTTTTGATTTTAGCAACGCGGATTTCAGGATGTAAGGAATGAGTGGATTTTGTAAACAAAGAGGTAAATTTGTTAACAGAGGGTAACTTTAAATATAAGTAATGGTGGAGCTAAGGGGATTCGAACCCCTGACCTAATGATTGCGAACCATTCGCTCTACCAACTGAGCTATAGCCCCAACGCATATCGGGAATAAATTTTAAAAGGAAGGGGTTTTGTCAAGTTCTATGTGCGGACGGAGAAGCCAGTGTAACCGGAGCTTGCCATCGCTTAACTTTTTATGCAGAGGAACGGCATCCTCCAGTTACACTAACTTTCTTTCGTTTATTTCTCTTTCTCTTGGTAAAAAATCGCAGAAATCCGCGCTAAAAACTCCTTTACAGCATCCGCATATATTCCAGCAAATCAACTACCCTGTTGGAATAGCCATATTCGTTATCATACCAGCTGAAGACCTTCACCATTTTACCTTTGGTATAAGTTATCAAAGCATCATAGATAGAGGAATAGCTATTTCCTACCACATCAATAGACACAATTGGCTCTTCCGTGTACATTAAATAACCCTTCAGGTAGGTTTCCGCTGCTTCTTTCATTGCCGCATTTACTTCTTCTTTAGTCACTTCCACTTCCAGGTTGACGCATAAATCAACTAAAGAACCATCCGGGGTAGGAACTCTAATTGCTACTCCATCCAGTTTGCCTTTCAGTTCAGGAATAACCAAACCGATAGCTTTGGCTGCTCCAGTGGAAGTTGGAATCATACTCATTGCGGCAGCCCTGGCTCTACGCAAATCACTGTGGGGCAGGTCTAAAATTCTCTGGTCGTTTGTATAGCTATGAATAGTAGTCATTAAGCCATTCAGGATGCCAAATTTATCCTGCAAAACTTTTGCTATCGGAGCCAGGCAGTTTGTAGTGCAGGAAGCATTGGAAACGATTGAATGTTCTGCCTTCAAAGTAGTATGATTTACTCCCATCACGATTGTAGCATCAATTTCATCTTTTGCCGGAGCCGTTAAAATAACCTTTTTAGCGCCTGCTTTTAAATGTTTGGAGGCCTTTTCTCGGGAAGTGAAGATACCGGTAGATTCAATTACAAATTCCACTCCCAAATCCTTCCAGGGAAGAACTTCAGGGTCTTTTTCTGCAAAAATCCTGAACTTCTTTCCATTCACCACCAAATAATTCTCTTCGCTGGAAACATTGCCGGGAAAAATCTTATGCACACTGTCATATTTAAATAGATGTGCCAGTGTTTTAGCATCCGTAAGATCGTTTATAGCAACAACATTCAGTTCGGGATGGCTATTTAAAATCACTCTTAAGACCAGACGCCCAATGCGTCCAAAACCGTTAATTGCTACATTTGTCATAATTTATCTCCTTATAAGTAGTTATATATCAATTAGATAGATTGCTACCGGAACTGCCGGAAAGTGCCTTTTTAACCTTTCAATATCGTTAATCAGTTGTTCTCCATAAGATACCCCTGTGGACATTGATTTATGCAATTGATAGCAGGGAACGATTTCTATTCCTACATCAGCTTTATTTTCGTTGTAGAAATATTGAAACTTGGCAAGGTCATAAAACATAAAAGGATACTTGCCAAACTGAACCTCAATAAGAACTTTTCCCAGACAGAAATCAATTTGCTTGTAAGAGCCGATTATTTTCGTTTTATAATTCGGTAATTCAATATTAAAAGTGTCTCTTAGTTCTTTAAACCCCAAATTCTCAAATTTTTCTTTGAATTGTATATTAAGGTCTTTAGGGGCGACAAGGGATTTACCTCTCATTGTTTTTTCTTTACTAATCTTAGTTTTATGTGGTGCGATGTCTTCAATCACTTTCTTTATCACTTTCAGGATTTCAGGATATTTCACTATCAATATTTCCACGCCACCAAGATGTGAGTATTCATAAATTATATTCATTTTTCATTACCCCAAACCAAATCAAGTTCCGATTGATTTTCTTTTATCTGGTTTAAATTTACCGCAACCGGTTTTATATCTTCAGGATGATCCGGATTAAAAATCGGTCTTTCCATAGGGCGTATTTTCAGGTCACCGGAAAAAGCCCTATTAATTCTTTGCAAAGTAATTTCATAATATTCATCCAGAATTTCTGCTCCACAGCTTTTTCGGTTATGCATAAGCGAAGCAATTTGAGTTGTTCCTGTTCCCATAAAAGGGTCTAAAGTCCAATCATTTTCATTAGTCATAGATAAAATCAGGCGTTCTACCAATTCTACAGGAAATTGAGCAGGGTGAATTGTCTTTTCTATATGATTTGCTTTAACATTGGGAATATCCCAAACATCGGAAGGGTTTTTACCTAAAGGATTGCAGGATAATTCACCTTTTTTATTTCCCTTAAAATAGCGTTTCTCAGGATACTTTTGCGGAATGCGCACAGGGTCTAAATTAAAAGTATATGCATCGCTTTTAGTGAACCAGAGAATTACCTCATAGCGTCCGGAAAACCTTTTGGAAGAATGCAAACCATGCCCGAAATGCCAGATTATTCTATTGCGCAGTTTTAAACCCAATTCCTCAAAAAAAGGATACAACACAATATCCAAAGGGACAATTTCTCCGTTATCTATATAATTTCCTACCTGCCAACAAATACTGCCGCTTGTTTTTAGCACTCTAAAGCATTCTGTAATAACTTTCTTTTGCCATTCAAGATACTGATTTAAAGGTTTACGCTTTTCATATTTCTTTCCAATGTTATAGGGTGGTGAAGTTACAACTAACTGAATAACTGAATCCGGTATAGAATCAAGCAATTCCAGGCAATCACCCTGAAACAAACAGAGAGTGGAATCAGAATTCCAATTATTGCTTATTTTGATCATAATCAGTTATAGCAAAATACTATTTTCTGCGCTACCGGACATTTTGCAGAAACCCATAATGGTCTTCTGCATTTTTTCTTCACCTTTACTTAGCCATTTACGGGGATCAAACTTGCTTTTATTAGGTATATAGTTAGCGGGGTCAACATCGGGAGGGCAGACAATGGCATATTTTTCTTTTTCCCAATATTCCTGAATAGCAGAAGCCATATCCATCTGGTAGTGAGTATCTTTATTGATTTTTACTACCCCGTTGGCAATAGCCGTTTGTTGTTGCCAGTCAGTTAAGCCGGAAGCGCCATGTAAAACCAATCCTCTTTCCACACCATTTTTTATCAGCAGGTTATCAATTTCCTTAATCAAATCCAAGTGCAGGACAACATTTTCACCTTTGGTAACGCCATGATTTGTGCCTACGGAAGCAGCAAAGAGGTCTACACCGGTCTTGATTACAAATTCCAGTGCTTCTTCGGGTTTAGTATAGAGTTCATCTTCCGAAACAATTTCATCTTCAGCACCCTTGATATGACCAATTTCACCTTCCACCAGAATATTATATTTATGCGCCAAATCCACAACCTCTTTAGTAATCCTGATATTATCTTCCAGTTTTTCTGCTGAAGCATCTACCATCACGGAAGAAACAAGGTCATTTTCAATACAGAACTTAATAAAATCAAAATAGTTAGGGGTGGCATGATCAATATGAAGCCCAATTCCACATTTGGGAAATTGCCCGGAAAAGGTCTTCACCATCGTGGAAATCATTTTGGCTCCAATTTGCAAATCCTGAGAAGTGCCTGCCGCATATTTACAGGCACCGGTACTCATTTGAATTAAGCCATCTGAATTGACAGCAGCATAGCCCTGAACAAGAGCTCTGATTTGAGTGTCAAAAACAACATTGGATGCAATAATACCAAAACGCTGTTTTTTGGCTTTGAGGAAAACCTCTTTCAGTTGTGCACCGGATAGAAACATTTTATACCTCCATACAGGTTTATTTCTTATAAGATAATCTATCTAAACAGGGATATAAAGTCAAGGGAAATCTGCAGAGAAGAATAGAAGCTAAAGGCAGCAACAAATAAAAACACTGCCGTTGGTAATACTTAACCCTAAAAATAAGCGTTTCTATTTCTGCTCTTCAGCGTAAATGTTTTTGCCGTTTGCGGTTAAAGAATCATAAATGCTTGTTGTCTGGTCATTTCTTTAACGGCTCTTTAACGATCCTTTAACAATGCCTTAACTTTGTTAAAGAGTCGTTAAAGAAACTCTAAAGAAACATAAAGGTTTCAACTTGGCAGGAAATAAGGCGCAGCTTTATATAAATTTACATACAAATATAGTTCAACTGGTCTTCAAACCTCAAACTTGTGAATTAAAATAGGAACAAAAAAGAAGGTGGAGAAAAAATCTCCACCTCCAATTATTTTTACGGATGCGCTATGTTTAGTTGATTGCTATCACCCGATAGAATTTTTTAGAAGCAGCTGCTCCACTATAGAATAGATTGGCAGTAGTTGTTACTGTAGTCCAGGTTCCATAAGGATCATCTGCGGATTCAATTCTATAGTTAGTTGCTCCATTAACTGCAATCCAGCTAAGGTTTATCGTTCCAGCCACTTGAGAAATATTAACAAGCGGTGCTTCCAAAATTCCTGCAGCGGGAGTTATATCTGCCAGAAAACGGGGACTAAATTGCATTGTATCATTATATTGTCCACCCAGACAGATAATATCCACAGGGTCTGTAGGAATAGTTGTTCCGGCATAATCGGCACCGGGGAAAGTTCTCATTATTAAAGTTCCGGAAGCATCCATGGCAGTAATATTTTCTGCTGTGGCAGCAAAAACACCTGTAATATTGGGTGTTAAGGTTACGCTATAAATCTTTAACAGCTTTGCTTGATCAGCAGAAGTGATGGTAGCCAGGGTTCTTGTTACTGGAACAATGGTATTGTTATGAGAAGTTGCGGCACCCGGATCAGCAAGGGGAACAAATTGCAAAAGACCTGAATACAAAGATAAAGTTCCTGCTATACCGGTAATGCCATCATAGAGATTATAGGTTGTGGTTATTATCCCGTTCGGGTCGTCAATAACAATAGCTGCGGTAGCATCCTGGATATATTTTTGATTACGATTTGCCTGCTGGAAAGTAAGAACTGCTTCTCCGGTAAGACGATAGGCACTACCTACAGTTCCGGCTCGGAGTTGAGCTATAGTGGCTACATTTTCCGAAAAATCATAAAAAGCAGTGGCAATTCCAGAAGGTGAAAAGCCGGTGGCATAACCCTTAGCTTTTATAGTTGTATCTGAACTGACGGGAA
The DNA here is from genome assembly GCA_035403355.1 of Candidatus Cloacimonas sp. Lineage (NCBI taxonomy): Bacteria > Pseudomonadati > Candidatus Cloacimonadota > Cloacimonadia (SeqCode) > Cloacimonadales (SeqCode) > Cloacimonadaceae (SeqCode) > Cloacimonas (SeqCode) > Cloacimonas sp. (SeqCode). The sequence goes on from DAONFA010000005.1 coordinate 29,370, forward strand.
TTGGATTGCTGTAAATATCAGAGGACTCTGTGGGTTCAGAACCATCTGTAGTATAGTGAATAACAGCTCCAGGAGTAGTTGTGCTGATCGTTACATTGATAGAACTGGCATAAGCACCGGCAGGAGGATTAAAAGTAGGTTTAACTACCACATTGCCAAAAGTATGCATTCCCAAATCAGCAATATAATCTATAGCATAAACAACCCACTGACTATCATCTGCATTAGTTCCAGCACTTGTTGCCCAATCCAAATTACCCTGAGTAACAGAAGGTTTACGAATTAAAGTATGTTCGGCAGTTGCAGAAGCTATTCCGGCAACAGGCCAATTGATAGTTCCAGGATCCGTTCCAATAGTGCCAATAACATCTATCAAGGTTTCTGTAGTTCCAAGTTTATATAGTCCCAGAGCGTCATTTCCATTGAAAAAAGTAACACTTGCAGTTGTATCTGATAGAGCAAGTATATCTGCATTGGCAGAAGCGTGGGCAATAACATAAACATCCGAATGATTAAGAGTTCCGGTTAAATTTAAAGTATTTGTTGGTGTTAAAGAACCGTTAGTAAAAAGGCAAACCTTGTAATTGCTTAAATCAATCGGTCCACCGGTTCCGTTGAAGATTTCAATTGCTTTATTATTACTGCTGCCTTCAATATATTCCGAGAAAAATAAGTCACTTGCCATTCCGGGTTGAGGTGTAGCGGTTCCACTAACAGACAGTTGATATTCATTAGCATAAGTAGTATTGTGGTTAATTAGCCCATTAAAAGTTCCTGCTCCCGATGCGTTCATTCGGACATAAACATTGCCAATATAGTTATAGCTTAAGGACAAAGAAGTTGTCCAGTCACTTGTGCCGTTTGAACTTAATTCAAAAGGATAAGTAGTAGTAATTTGGATAGGATCAACAGCACCGGGTGCACTTAGAGTATATGATTGAACTGCTGAAGGAGTTCCCGCTTGGGCACTAAAAGGAGTTAAATTGGCAGTAATGTTCCAGGTTACAGGTGTGGGAAGAGCTTCTCCCGTAACACGAACATTAACCGGTTCGGCACCGGCACTGGTATGAACAATATTGCCCTCATATTCACCAATGGCAGAAGCCAACATACGAACATAGATACTAGCATTGAAATCAGCCGGAACAGTAATACTGGAAGCCCATCCTTCTGTTTGCGAAGTAGAAACCTGAAAGCCGTTGGGTGCGGTAACAGTTATTCCACCTAAGATATTGGTTCCCCATAAAGTGTAGTCCCTAATTTCATCTGAAGGAAGATTCACAATGCTTTCCAAAGGATCAAGTTCGGTTGTGCTGGTATGAATAGCTGGCGTCTCCATTGGAGTTCCTTCCCAAAGTTTAGCCCAATCATTAGTTACTCTGATGCCATCAATTTTGGCTATAGGAGTGTTATTTGCCTGGCGGATAGCCACAGCTCCAATTCCTGCTATATCAGCTCCTGTTAAATCAGAAGCGGTAAGCTGAGGTGCGGGTTCAGTTTGTCCGATAACAGGATTAACCCACATATAGACCTCATCGTTAGTGGTTCCCGAAACAATAACATATTTCATTACAATCAGATAAGTAGTATTTAAGGCATAGTTGTAAGGAGTGGCGGCGGTTTCGGAAATACCATTCGCTTTTGAAATACCAAATCTTAAGTTATTGGAGGCATCTTTTTGGACAAAAACCCTACCTTTGAAATCAGTACTGATAGGGTTGGGCCCGAAGTGGAAGAAATAATCAGCTGATGTTTTAGCTTCCGAAGCATTGAACAGAAAGGAGACATAAAAAGTTCCCGAGGTCTGATTAGCAAAGGTTTTATGAACATCTTCCGCAGAACCGGAAAAAACCGTCTGTGCCGCTAAACCCTGATAAGCATAATAGCCAGGATAGACAAGTCCTTCATCAGCTACGATAATAGGATGGCTACCAGCTCCACTATGAGCAATCCAACCATTGGAAGTTAATGTTGTTCCCGCGGTATAATTAAATTCCTCAGCTAAATAAGTGTTATAAGCATTCGGGTCTGTTACTGTTCCGTTTACGGCTAAGTTTTGGGTCTCAGCTCCTGTGCTGGAATGGACTATGTTGCCGGAAAAAGTTCCTGCTGTAGCTCCGGTTAAACGCACATAAACAGTTCCGCTAAAAGAACTGGCTAAATTAAGGGTGTTAGAATAAGTAGTATTATCTGTAGAAAGTTCATAACCGGTAGGTGCAGTAACACTTATTCCTGCAGTTAGAAATAATCCGGTTACCGTATACTGTTGTTCTGGAGAAGGAGTTCCCAATAAAGTGCTGAAATCAGTTAAACTGGCAGTAATCTCTATCATCGGAGAAGGATTGGTAACAGTTCCTTCCACAGCTAAATTTACATTAGTTGCTCCCGAACTGGAATGGATTATATTACCGGAAAAAGTTCCTGCTGTGGCTCCTGTTAAACGCACATAAACAGTTCCGTTAAAAGTAGCCGGTAAAGACAAATTGCCGGTATAGGTAGTTCCATCAGTAGAAAGAGCAAAACCTGTGGGAGCGGTAACAGTGATATTTCCGGTTAAATTTTGCCCGCTCAAAGTGTAGGTTTGATGCGCTGAAGGAGTACCGGTATAAGTGGAAAAAGGAGTTAAAGTTCCATTTACTACAATGGTGGGTGAAGCTGTTCCTTCGGCAGTTATGCTTACATCATCAATACCTAGGCCTTGAGCGTTGGAAGTAGTTGAACCATTTGTTACAGAATAGTTCCAGGCAAGATACAAAGAGCTTCCTGCGGATAGAGAGTAAGATAAAGTGGCACTAACAGGAACTGTAGCTCCCGGGGCAGAAGCATAACCATTATTGGAAGCATCAGCCGGGAAAGAAGTTAAAAATGAACTTCCTGCACTTGTCCAGGTTGTTCCATCATTGGAATAATACATTTGGATGGAAAAACCGGCTGAATTAGTTCCCATCCTGTATTTTTCCACATTGTAGCTTATGGTAAAAGAATTGATGGCACTGCTGCCGTTATTGGTAAGCTGAACATAAACATTACCACTTTTTGTGGCAGAGCTGGAAGATATAAAACCAACTGCACGGTCTTCAGCAGTATCTGCTGGTCCTGCACCATAGTTATAGATTCCATTCCCAGCCGAAGAGCTCATATTATTACCGCCTGCTCTTTCAGTGGCAGTTACTGCTGCAGAATAAGCTCCAACCAAGCGGACTGAATTGTTCTTATCTGCTTTCCAACCTGCAGGTAAAGTTGCAGTAGCAGATGTTCCTAAACCATCAAGGTTTTGGGTAACATTTTGTCCTGCTTGAATGTTTACCTGAGCGAATAACCCTCCTATAAAAGAAAGGGTCAACATAACTATAAACAATGTCTTTCTCATATTTCCTCCCTGAGAAAACTTAGTTCCTAACTTATAATCAGATATATTAATTACTCGTACAGAATATAATATTTGAATAAGGGTATGGCGTCAAGTAAAATAATAGGTTCTTTTATTTTTGTGCAGATGATGGGGATAATTGTTACCACTGAAGACACTGAGGACACTGAAGACACTGAGGGCACTGAGAGCACTGAGGACACTGAGATTTCAGGGCAATGTTATAATACCTGCAAGGCATTTTCCGCTCTACAGCGTTTACTGTTTGCTTTTCACTGAGTTAGCTCTTTCGGCAAATCTCACCATCTAAAGTAAATTCACTTGTTTTCTTCATTTTTCCTTGCATTCATAGTGCTTTCCGTATTCCGGAAGTATCAGCCCTCACTTTTTACTTGACAGCAATTCCCCTTTCCTCATTTGGAAAAGTGTTCATTAGAACAAAGAAGGGACAATTAGTGAAAGAAGATTATATACAAAAGAATGACTATCACTCCATTTTCTTCACCGATAAGGCAGAAGAATGTGACAGTGAATTGAAGTCCCTGTTTCTGAATCATTTGGAATATTCTTTGATAAAGGATACGACCACTGTTAAGAAATGGGATATCTATTATGCCTTGGCTCTCAGTTTAAGAGACCTGCTAATAGAAAGATGGTTACGCACCCAATATGAATATCGCAAGCAGGATGTGAAAAAGGTCTATTATCTTTCTCTGGAATTTTTGCTTGGCAGAATGCTTACCAACAGCTTAATCAACCTGGATGTGTATAATGAAGTTTACGATATGCTGAAAGAGATGGGCATTTCCTTAGAGGATATTATTGAGCTGGAACCGGATATGGGTTTGGGGAATGGTGGTTTGGGTCGTTTAGCTGCCTGTTTTATGGATTCTTTAGCTACCCAGGCATATCCTGCTTACGGCTATGGCATCCGTTATGATTTCGGCATTTTTAAACAGCAGATTGTTCAGGGCTATCAAGTGGAGGAACCTGATAATTGGCGAAAAAATGGTTGTCCTTGGGAAATCAATCGACCGGAATTAACTTACCGGGTGCGTTTTAGGGGTAAAGTAATCAGTGAAACCCTTCCTGGTGGCGGAATTGAACACCATTGGATGGATACGGAAGATGTTATGGCTGTTGCCTGGGATATTCCTGTTCCTGGTTATCAAGTGGATAATGTGAATAATTTACGCTTGTGGCAAGCAACCAGTACTGATGAATTTGACCTGGAATATTTCAATAATGGCGATTATGTAAAGGCAGTGGAGAAGAAGACCATTTCTGAAAACATCAGCAAAGTTCTCTATCCGAATGATAATGTCCATTTGGGCAGGATGTTACGCTTACAGCAGGAATATTTCTTTGTTTCTGCTACTTTGCAGGATATTTTTGCCCATTGGAAAAGGTATCATAAAGGGTATCAGGATTTTCCTGCTAAAATAGCCATTCAATTGAATGATACTCATCCGGCTCTTGCCATTCCGGAAATGTTACGCATTTTGATTGATGAAGAACGAATGAGTTTTGAAAATGCCTGGAAAATTACCAGAAGCTGTTTTTCCTATACCAATCATACTATTTTGCCTGAAGCACTGGAGAAATGGGGTCTTTCGCTATTTGAAGAACTTCTGCCGCGTCACCTGATGCTTATTTATCAAATAAACAATGTTGTTATGGAAGAAGCGATGCGTCTGTATCCTGGCGATATAGCTAAAATGCGTAATCTTTCTATAATTGAAGAAACGAACGGCAAAGCAATCAGGATGGCTCAACTGGCAATTCATAGTTCGCATACCGTTAATGGCGTTGCCAAGTTACACACCAAAATCCTCCGGGAAAGGATTTTCCCCGATTTGGCAGAATTATATCCGGAAAAGTTTCAAAACAAGACCAATGGCATCACTCCCCGGCTTTGGTTGCATACTTGTAATCCGCAATTGGCAAGTTTAATTTCTGAATATATCGGCACCGGTTGGATCACGAATCTGGAAGAAATAAAGCAAATTGAGCAATATATATCCGACCCTGATTTTCGCACTTCTTTTGCCGAAATGAAAGACATAAATAAAAGCCATTTAAGCAGATATATCTATCGGGAAACGGGAATCCGCGTGCAGGTAAATTCTCTTTTTGATGCTCAAATAAAACGCCTGCATGAATATAAACGCCAATTATTGAATGTAATGGGCACAATTGCCCGTTATTTTCGGATTAAAGATAATCCGCAAGGTAATTTTGTTCCCCGAGCAGTTATTTTTGCCGGAAAAGCAGCTCCGGGCTATTTTTTAGCAAAGCGTTTAATTAAGCTAATCAATAACCTTGGTGAAGTGGTTAATAAAGACCCGGATATCAAAGACCGGCTGAAAGTGGTTTTTTTGCCTAATTATTGTGTTTCCTTAGCCGAAAGAATTATTCCCGCTACCGAGCTATCCATTCAAATTTCTACCGCGGGTTATGAAGCCAGCGGAACGGGAAATATGAAGTTTGCTTTAAATGGAGCTTTAACTTTGGGAACTTTGGATGGTGCCAATATTGAAATGGCAGAAGAAATCGGAGCCGAAAATATGTTCATTTTTGGCTTGGATGCAGAGCAGGTTAAAGAGCTTAACCAAAGCGGTTATAATCCTCGCAGTTTTTACGAAAGCGATCCCGAATTGAAAAGGGTTGTGGATTCTTTAATAGACGGCAGTTTTGATGACGGCGAAAAAGACCTCTTTTTACCCATCTGGAAAGCACTGATGGAAGATGGAGACATCTATTTGAATATGGCTGATTTCCGTGCCTTCACCGATGCTTCCAGTAAAGTGGATGAACTCTATTTGAACCGTGATGAATGGATTACCAAGGCAATTCTGAATGTAGCACGCATTGGCAAATTTTCCAGTGACAGAGCAATTAAGGAATATGCCAATGATATTTGGGGAATTCAACCTCTGCCTTTGGAATTGAGCAACGGGAATAACTCCCGAAATTTATGAACCGAATCAGGATATTTATCCTTTGTGCTTTCGGGGAACTGTTTTGTCTTGCTTTGAACGCAGCAATTGTTATTAACGAGGTCTGTTACGATCCTGTTGGCAGTGATGAGGGTTTTGAATGGATAGAACTTTATAATAACGGCAGCACAAGTATCCAGCTGGAAGGAGCTAAAATTCTTTCCGGGGGCAGTTCTTATACCGTTCAATATACCCTTCCCTTTTTTGAATTGCGCCCTCAACGCTATTTACTAATTGGAGGAGAATCAATAATTACTGCTCAGCTGTATTATAATTTCAGCTTTCAGAACGGGGGTAGCGAAACAGATGGCATTCAATATGTTAGTTCCGATGGAACTTATACCGATACTGTGCTTTATGATTCTCCTAACATTTATCAGCTATGGGATGACCACAATTGCCCCGGTTTAAATTTTGCGCTTGATGTTCCAGCTGGTTATTCTTTGGCAAGAATATATGACGGCTGTGATACGGATAATTGTGAAACGGATTTTATTGCGGAAGCAAAGCCAACTCCCGGATTGGCAAATCGTTTGCACTGTGATTATGCTTTGGGGATTTATGAAGTAGAGCGGGAAAATAACTATGCCCAACTTAACCTTTGGCTGAAAAACTTAAGCTCTTTCTCTCCTCTTTTAACTGCTGAACTTACAATTACTCAAAATAGCGAATTACTGGTTCAGCAAGCAATCGCTCCTCTTGCTGCTGCTGATTCTCTTTGTGTGAATCTGGCTTTTTACTGTAATCCTGAACCCTTCACAGTGAATTTATTTCTTTTAGACGACCCCGATTCCACAAATAATGTATTAACGATTCCCTATGACAATGCAACGCAAGCTTCCCTATATCTCAATGAGTTTCTGGCTTATCCGGAATCCGGCAATCAGGAATGGATTGAAATTTACAGTGAGCAAGGTGCACCCGGAACATATTATATTGCAGATAGTTCTGCTGCCAAAATCCGTTTTGTCCTTCCTGCAGTAAGTGGCTATTTTGTAATTTGCCAAAATCCTGATGCTTTACTTTTGCGTTATCCGGAATGTCCTGCAAGCTCTATAATTTTAGCCGAGAGTTGGACTTATTTAAACAATGACGGAGATTGCTTAGTTTTGAAAAATGAAACAGGAGCTTTGGATTCGTTAAATTATACCGGAGAGGAAATAATTAAGGGTGTTTCCAGAGAAAGGGTTTTAGTTGATTCTACCTCTATCTGGCAAAATTGCTATAGTGAAAAAGGGGGAACACCAGGATTTCCTAACAGCACCTTGCCACAAACGGAATTACCCGCACCGGGAAAAGTAACCCTGACCGGAAGCCCCTGTGATGCTAAAAAAGGCGAAAAAATATCTCTTACTTACAATTTTTCTGCACCTGAAAATAGAATAACCTGCAATGTTTATGATTTACGCGGCAGTAAGATTTGCAGTATTGCCGATTATGCCTTGGTAAATGCCTCCGGAATTCTTTACTGGAACGGCTGTAAACAGAATGGAACTTTCGCTCCCCGGGGGCTTTATATCATTTTATGGGAAGCCCAAAATGCCAGCGGAGGTAAAATAACCCGTCAGCAGCTCACAGCAGTGTTAAAAGGTTAATTTCTTTCCTTCCGTCCCTTTTTAGCATAAAAACAGGAAAATGATAACAACTATTGTAGCTTGCCATCAGCAAATTGCATAAATATCCTTGCCTAAGAGAACCCGTTATTTTCTCAATAAAACTCCGATATGACCCCCGTATCGTTCCCATATCGCGATACGGGAATGATACCGGAATCTCATCCGCAGCATATCCCCAAAAAGCAGGAACTGATAACAGGAATGTTAACCTCCAGTTCAATTACAATAATTGTTCTTTTGGGCTATTAAATATAGTGGGATAAAGAAATAGCTTGGTTGTAAAGAGAAAGACAAGATGTCGTTTTTCCGATTTGGGTAGTTGGAGCTCGCTGAGACAGCCCTTTTTTATTCCGGAGGAACGATGCCCTCGTCGCTCAATAGTAATCAGGCATTTTCATATCCCGGACTAAATTATTCGGGTTTATATTGAAGCTATCTTCCGTAACCCTGAATGCGGTTAATAAAAAGGTTTGTTTTTCAAACAAAGCAAGTTATAATTTTAATATATAGATAAACGAGGTGATAAATGAAAAAATCCGCTTTTCTTATCTTTATTGTGTTGCTTATTAACTGCTTAAACGCGCAATTCAGCAATTCCGCATCTTCCCCAACTCTTTTAGCTGGAGGGGCTGGTGAACAAGTTATCCCCAAAATAGCTATCGGGAGCGATGGAAATATGTATTTAGGGCGTTTTGACAGTGTAAACGGCAGTTATGATGTCTGGTTGCAATATCTGGATGCTTCGGGTAATCTTCTCTGGCAAAATCCCGAGGGAATTTTGATAAGTAACTTTCTGCAAATGACCTGGTTAACAGAATGGGATTTGGATATAGACCCTTCAGGAAATTGCTGGCTTACTTTTCAGGATATCCGCACATCCGGAGTGAATAATGTTATGCTTTATAAAGTGGATTCTGGAGGCAATATTTTGCTTTCCAACACTGGCATAGCTCTTTCTTACGATACCAGCACTGACTATATTAATATGAGCCCTGTTCTATTGTGTCATTCCAGTGGTGATGTTTATGTTGCCTGGCAAAGATCAGGTCAAACAACCGAAATCCACCTCCAAAAAATATCCCCTACCGGAGAGCTTTTATGGGGAACAAATGGCATCACTTTTGCCGGAGATGCTGTTAGTTTTACCTGGCCCCAATTACTGGACGCAGGAGATGGCAATTTGTTGCTGAAATACTATTTAGACAGCGGACCTTTTTGGGCTCCCAACCGTCAGGTTTTCGTTACAAAACTTTCCCCGGAAGGAACTGCTATATGGAATAACCCTGTAAATTCTGCCGCGGGTTTACCTGCCTGGGAACAGAATATTCCTTTTATTTCTGATGGCAGCGGTGGAGCTGTTCTTGCCTGGTATGATGATCGCTATAATGATATGATTAACGAGGTCTATATGGCAAGGGTAAATTCCAACGGCTTAGCTACCACCCCTGAAAACGGAACTCTTATTTCCACAGATACTTTCAATCAGCAATATTATCCAAAACTGGCTGTGGATACAGAAAATAATAATGTTTTTGCCTGGTTTCGGACTACCGATCCGGACCAGAATAATGTTGGACTTGCCAGACAACTTATGGATTTTTCCGGAAACCGACTTTGGGGAGATACAGGAGTGCAAATAATTGCTCAGGGAAATACTTATCCCGATCCTGTAGCTGCCTATTTTTATCAAGATACTGCTTATTGTATTTATTCTGCAGCTGCCAGCCCTGGAGACAGCAACAATGAAATCTTGAAAGTTAATGCCATAAAAAGCGATCAAAGCAGTCCCTGGCTGGTTGATGTGTATCTGGATTCAGTTGCCAATCCTAAATTGCATTATGATTCAGCTGTTTCTCATCAGGGTTGGAGCGTGCTTGCTTATGAACAGGGTAATGATTATGACCTTTATGCTATGCGTTTAAATCCTGATGGAACTTTGGGAGGGGCATATTATCCTGCTCCTCAATCCTTGGAAGGATATGTGGATGATCAAGGAACCGTTCATTTAAGTTGGCAGGAACCACCCTTTACGCCAAATCAATATTTAGTTTATGTGAATGAAGAACTCTATATTACTTTACCGGCAGAAACCCTTGTTTGCACTATTCCTGATTTTGTAGCAGGAACTTATAATTTTTATGTGTGTGCACTTTATTCTCCGGATCAGCTATCGCTTCCTTCCAATATCGTTACATTAACTATTCTGCCTGTTGCTATAGAAGAAGGTAATTACATTCCTGTTGTTACCTATCTGGAAGTGAAACCCAATCCCATTCGCAATAGCTTTACTATCAGTTATTTTCAGGATAAATCTCCTGCCAAACTTGCTATCTATAACATCCGGGGACAAAAGGTTTATGAACAAACTTTTAGCGGTGGTGAACACGAAGTTATTTCCAGGAACTTAAACCTGAATTTACCCAGTGGTGTTTACCTGTTAAAACTGAATTCGCTGAGGCAAAACTACCGGCAAAAAATAACCGTGATCAAGTAACCAGGAGCGAAGAGCTTAAGTTAAAAGACACCAGGAGGTTGACCTTTGCGTCAACCTCTTTTTTTTATTCAATCGGAAAGGCGTTAATAAAACCTGTAAAATTCAAGGTTGCCAGCAAAGTGCCGATTAACAGAACAATTATTGCCACTGCCTTAAAATAATCCGATGCCTTCAGCATACTGACCAAGTCAGGATTGCGTGAAATATAGGCAGAAGCAGCATAAAATTCTTCTCCAATTAAAGTGTAGGAACAGGTTGTGATAAAAAACGGCACCTGAGTAATAGCATCGGTTCCGGCAATTTGAAAAGCACCGGTTTGGTTTCCTGTTTCCGTTAAAAGCAATGCTTCTGCATTAAAATATCCCATATAGAAAATAGTGGCAACTCTTTCGCGAACGGTTATGCCATTAATACCTGCGCAATAAGGAAACTGGTCATAGGATATAAAGAAAATATCATTAGGATTATAAGCATCCGGGCGTCCAACTTCATTATACGCATTATGAATAATTTCCTGGGCTAAAGGTAAAACCATATAATCACAATGAGGAGAAATTAAGCGGATATCAAATTCGGCAGCTTTTTTGGCTACCTGTCCTAAAATTAACATTGAAGCAACAGTATCAGGGTCTCCTAAAGTTCCCCAACCGGGAACAAACATAATAGGACGCCCCATTTCTGTAGCTCTGCCAACTGCTTCTTCAATTGATTCCAAACCGGCAATGGGTCTGATATAAGCTGTCCCTTTCCTACTTTGAATGATGGCAACAATAAGGAATAAACACAATAAAATTGAAGCAGCGAGAGTTATATATTTGGTAGTATCAAACCAATCACTCTTAGGGTAAAATTTTGTATTCCCTTTGGGGTCAATATAGGTTGCAGTAGTAACAAAATTGGCTTTACCATCTGTTTTAATAACCCGGTAAGAATAACTGCGCATATTTTTATTATGCGTGGCTATTAAGGTTTTCAGCCATTCCTTATTGGACTGCATCTTTTGTGCCTGCAGATAGGAAGGATGTTTGGTGATAAAATTATAGGTTCCTTCCGCCTCTTGAATTGCTGCCAGTAAAGTATCGGGAATAGCGTTGCCGAGATATTTATTCTTTTCCAAAAGCAGCGCATCCAGTTCTTTCTTTTGCTGTTGCAGGTTTTTAGTAAACTTATCTTTAAACAGCGGAACCGCGAAAGCATAGCCGTTCAGCGAATCTATAGCTACAGTCAGTTGCGGGTCTAATAGCAAATGTTTACTCTTGGCATCATAACCCAAAACCTTTTCGTAAAGGGTGCTTTCGTAAGGAATGGAATGATCAAACGCACGGGTTAAGCCATTGATATGATTGCCAAATAAGAAATCAGGGTCAAAACCGTTGCGGGTAAGGACTTCATAATAAATTTTATTCACCGGCTCATTCTCGTAATAGATATTCTCACCCTTGAAAATCTTATTACTCTTATCATAAACAATATGCTGTTCCGTATAATCCTCAAAGTTGACCATTCTGTTAGTGTGAACGGCAATGCGGATTTTCATATTTGTAATGGCTTTATACTGCTGCGGCAGTTTGAAGTGGACTGTTTTATCCAGGTAATGTTCCGAGACCTTGCCAATTTCGTTATTTAAGGAATCAAGAATAGTAAACCTCAATTCCTTGATTTTGTAATGTTCGTTATTAGAGACCTCATAGTTGATCCGTAAAGCCGTTTTGTCGTTATTCAAATACAGCGCCTGGCTGACAAAAACCAGAGGTTTTCCCAGGGAAACTGTTAAATTATCACCCTTGTCATTGATTTTGTCTTTTACTTCAATTTGCGGCATTTTAAGCTGCTGAGAAGAATTTAACAGGCGGAAATTTTTGGCAGTTACGGCTGCACTTTGACCTGCATAATCACTGTAAGAAAGCACAGGATAATAATCTGCAATATTTTCGGGAAGTTTAATCCCTTCTTTTCGGGTATCTACACTGTGGCAAGTATTTACAGAACCCGAATAATTTGGAATCTGAAATAGAGAAATAGCGCTATTTTGCCAATTATCAACAAGGGTTTCGCCATTTACAGGTTTCAGGGCTGAAGGAATCAGCCAGCCCTCCCAAAGATATATATCAGTGGAAGAAGATGGAGGTAACCATTCAAAATTGAACACTCCTGTATCTTGAATGTAAGTGCTGGATAAAATTGCAGCCGGTTCCGGAGGATTATCTTCAGGGATAACTTTTTTAATATCTGCGTAAGGTAAGTATTTCCCTCTTTCGTTCACCGCCAGAACGGTGTAGTAATATTCCTGCCCGGCTTTGGGAAGACCTAAAATGGACTCAAACCGGTTTAATTTCAAGCCCGCCATAATATCCTCACCTTTGGAAACAGGTTTGGAACTATGATATAGCTTGGAATTGTTTATTGCTCCAATTACATTATATCTATTTAAAACAGAAGCAAGAAGTTCTGGTCTTTGCGGGAACTTTTTGTATAAAGGACTTTTATCATCCTGCTGCTTTTCTTTCTTCAATTTTAAGGGAGCTGTTTCAAATTCAATTAAGGGTTGCTCACCCCTGTCGTAGTAATACAAATTTTGAGCCAAAACGCCCAGCTTGGGATCAACTTCCATACTGCTAAGAAAAAACAGCGAGTCCGGACTAACTCCTCTATAAATATTATAATTGATTATGCGATACGATTTATCCAGAGGTTTCCATTTAAGAACAACTCCCGAGCCATCATCAAAAGGTAAATCCTCAGCTGTCAGTTCTGTAATTTTACCTTTCACCGAGGCAGGTTTTGCTTCATCCGTTGAAAGCAGGGAAATGCCCATTAACAATATGATACCGATTATAAGCAAATATTTTTTCATCTCTTCATCCCTTACCCAAAGTTCCCTGTTGCTTTAGCCAGCTAAACGAATTACTAATAGTTGCACTTTCCAGGCAACCAGAGAACTTACAGGTTTCTTATCCCGCTATTTCATCAAACCCAAAACATCTATCACCAGGAATTGGATTCTTCCAATCAGCAAGGAAATACGAGCCATAACTGTTAAACCAAAAGAAGCACCGAACCCAATCATCATATACCATTTTCCCAGCCCGACAAATTTGCCGTAAGCCCCGGTATGTGCTTTGGAGAAAAAGAAATATAGCAGAACAGCAATTGTGCCGATCAAAATAAGTATGAGATTGATGTTTTCCAGAGGAACCATCGCTTGTCTCATCTGAACTAATATTCCGGCATGAATTCCCATAGGAACACCAAAACCGATCATCATCATAGAAAAAGCAATAGGATAACGGGAAAGCCAACCCAGTTTGCGGGAAAAACGGAACAGATAAAGAATACCTAAAATAGAAGGCAGAATAAGCACCAAATTATGCTTTAACATAATCGGCTGCCAAACATACGGAATAAATATTCGCTCATAAGTAAAAACTAAAGCATAACCCAGGGATATTCCTACCAGCAGTTGTTCCGCCATTCTATAAAAGGGATTTTCCTTATAAAGGAAGGAAAAAATACACAGGGTGAAAAATGCCGCTACCAGATTACTAAATAATTCAAAACTCATTGTTATCCTCCCTTTCTTACTTTTCAACCGCTTTGGCTTTCTGAATGAAATAACCGATATTACCCAAAATGATAAAGACAATAATCATAATATGGGCAACTGATTGCGCATTCATTCCAATTCTGGCTACTTTGAATTTATAATTGATATTGTGCGTTAACCGATTGATTTCCCTGTAAGCAGTTTCTCCCATCTGATTTCTCAGTTCCGGAGTTATCTTGGTTACATCTATAATAATTGTCCCGTTTTGTTCTTCTTGCAATTGCTCAAAGATTGCTTTCTGGTTCGGATATTTAGCTATAAATGCAGCATATTCAGCAGGAGTAAATTCCGCCCTGGTTTGAGTTGTAATATTGATTAATTTCTTTGTGCTTTCATCATTTAAAACTTCTTTACCAAAGGGACGACCGGGAAGAATTTTGTTTCCTTCCGCATCGGTTTTCACGCTATAGTCAATTGTCGGGTCTCTGTAAGCAGCAAAAACATCTACCAGTTTTTCATATTCCGCAGCGCCTTTTAGTCCTGTAAGCATACCAATCAATTGCCCTGATTGTAAATAGGGATATTCATCAGCAGCCATAACTGCAGTAACCCCTAAGGCAACATTAACTCCAAATTTGGGTCGGGCATAATATATCCAGTAAGTTCCTGGGGTGCTTCCGGAAAATTCTATTGCCAGGTTCATTTCGTTGTAGTTAGTAATCCCTTTCATAATCGGCAAGCTTGCAATTTTACGCCCTTCAGCATCTGTAGTTACGGTATTAGCAATATTATCTCCCATACCCAAGACAACAGCCATTGCCTGAGGTTGGTAGCCAAAATTGCAATAATCAACTCCGCTTTTGATATCCGGATATTCTTCTTTTACCGAATTGAAAGCATAGTCAATAATAGGAGCTCCCGAGGTAAGAAAAGTGAGAGCGAAGACCTTGATATTGCGTTCAAAACAATGTCTGATTATAGCTATTTCCATCGGGTAAAGTTCAGGCATCGTAGAAGCATCGTGCATAAAACTTAATAAGACAGCTCTATCTTCTCTTCCGGCATAGGAATCAAGCATCTGATACAAATTCTCTGTAGGAGCGGATGTTACATTATCCGAATTATAGGGTATCATTAGAGGGATGATAATTGCCAGCGCAACTACAATATAGATCCAACGCCGATCTAAACTTTGCATTCTTTCAAAAAAGTTCATTCTTCATCTCTCCTTGTTTAATCTGTTCCACCCAAATAGGAACGCTCAATACCCAAAAGGATTTTCAGGGAAGTGGCTACACCCCCAAGACCAACGCCAATGGCAATTCCCCTCTTGGAAGCAAGATTAGGAACATCTAATATCCATTGCGAAATAACCGGTAGATTTTTATATATCTTAACCCCTAAAGGCACTTGCGCCAACATTACTATAATTGCAGCAATAAGTAAAACTGTGGCTTCTCCCGATCTGGCTCTAAATGCTTTATAGGCAGCTGAAGCCATATAAAATGCCAAAAGGGAAAACATCGTGGAATTCATCGGCATTTGCATATTCTCAAATATCCACATCAACATACTACCTTTCTGGGTTCCGCCAATAAAACCGGCTAAAGATGTAATGATAAACCCGGCAAAAAAGAAATAACTGTATTGCCATTTGGGAGCTTTTCTTTTGATCTTACTGCTATGCATCATACACAAACTAATAACTCCCAAAAGAGCAGCCCAAGGTGCTGATGCATAAGCCCAGGGAATGTAAAATTTGTTGTAGAAATCATCCTGGATAAGCTTATGCGGACTTAACGCATAGAGCACAAAGATGATGCCACCGACAATTACGATGATTAAAGGTATTGTCTTTTTCATATACTACCTCATTTATTTAAGGGGAAATAATTCGCTAAGACCGGTTAACTGAAAACTGGAAAGAATCGCTCCAGCTATTACAAAGGCAAAAATCAGGAATTTGTAATAGTCCTGCGCTTTCAAAGTTCCCAGCTGCATTGGTTCACGGTTTAAATAAGAAGAAGCAGCATAAAGCTCTTCTCCAATTAAAGTATAATCACAAGTTGTAATAAAGAAAGGAATCTGGGTTATAGCATCTGTTCCGGCAATTTGATAAGCTCCAATTGAACTTCCTGTTTCGGTCATCAATAATGCTTCTGCTGCAAAATATCCCATATAAAAGTTCGTGGCTACCCGTTCCCTAATCATAATTCCATTTACCCCTGCTACATAAGCAAACTGGGTATTCGTTAAGAAAAATATGTTGTTTTTATCGTAGCTATCCGGACGCCCTACAGAATAATGTGCATCTCGCACAATTTCCTGCGCTATAGGCAAAACAATATAATCATAGACAGGTATAATCAACTTTATATCATATTCTGCTGTCTTTTTGGCAACCAAACTTAGGATTCCCATTGAAGCAATTGTAGAGACATCACTCACCCCTAAATTTCCCATCATATACATAATAGGTCTGCCCATTTCCGTAGCTCTGCCTACTGCAGTATCAATTTCTTCCAAACCGGCTATTGGACGAATATACAAATCCTTTCCGCGTTTGGCTAAATTGATAAAAACTATCACAAATATGCAGAAAACAAGCATTGCCACGAGAGTAGTATATTTATTAGTATCAAAAATATTGGAAATCGGTTTCATATACAGAATATCATCGCCGTCTTTTAACAAGTCACTTTCTGTAAACAGCCCTCTGCCATTTGTGCGGACAACCTGATAAGTGCTGTAACGGGAATAATCCTCTCGGGTTTTAGCAATGAAACGCATCCTGCTTTTCCGGTTTGTAATTGTATTGGCTTTAAGCAGTTGTTCGTTCTTGCTGTAGGCAT
Organism: Candidatus Cloacimonas sp.; assembly: GCA_035403355.1. Taxonomy (NCBI): domain Bacteria; kingdom Pseudomonadati; phylum Candidatus Cloacimonadota; class Cloacimonadia (SeqCode); order Cloacimonadales (SeqCode); family Cloacimonadaceae (SeqCode); genus Cloacimonas (SeqCode); species Cloacimonas sp. (SeqCode). Next base: position 46,245 of record DAONFA010000005.1, read on the forward strand.
TCAGCTGTTTTTGTATCTGGTCAATATGCTGTTTTATTTGTTCCGTTTTAGCAGGATCAGTTATTGTATCTTTACTGGTTTTAAGTTCTAAAAGCTTTTTATTTAGCTCTTCAACCTTCTCCTGTGCTTCTTTTTTGCCTAAATCAGGAAAAATATTGGTCTCAATGCGGATTTCATTATTTTTATCATACACCAAATCTATATTCGGAGAAACCAGAGCCAGAGGAGTTTTAATATCATTATTTCTTAACTTGCGGGCTTTCCGCTCTCCATTTATATAAGTTATAAACGAATCACCCTGAGCAAAACTAAAACCATAAACCTGCTTTGTGATCATAGTAACATAAGGAATAGTTACTTCCAGCGAATTATCGTAAGATGTATTTCGTTTAACCATACTTAACTGCGGCGAAGCCACATTTTTGCGATAAACAACATTGCTGATTTTGGAAACATCTATGCCGTTACGGTATAGTGCCTTAGTAGGTAAAATAGCTAACATATTGGGGTCATATTCCAAATTTTGTTCCAGGCAATAATCCTGAGGTATTTCCGGCTTACCCCGCATCGTAATTTTTACCCGAAATCCCTTTTTGTAATCATAATGATCAGGCACTTTTAAGATAATGCTGTTATCCTGATAAAATTCATTAATTTGGGCAAAGGGCTTTGTTTCACCCTTCTTATAGAACTCAAAATAGATATTATCCACTTTCTGAGTATCGGTTTGATTCAGCTGATAATTTACCCTGAATTTATTGAATTTATCATTTAAAGCAGTGGTTTTAACAACAAAGCATATTGGATGATCCCAAAGAACAGTTAGTCGGTCACCTTTGTCATTAGGTTTATCTTCCATTTTTAAAACCGGTTTTGCAGGTAAATCATAACTGCTTTTCACCTTCGGTTTGCTTAAAGCGGAAAAACTGCTGAAACCATCCGTATCCATCAATTCCAAAGCATAGTTAGAATTAATATAGGTAGAAAGGGAATCACCCGCAGGAATAGAAACCTGACAATAGTTTTTTCCGTAACCGTAACCTGCCGAACCTTCATGAAGAACTACTGTTTTTGCTTGAAAAAGTTCAGGATGTAAGCGAAGCGAATCCCACTCCGTAGATGATAAAAGAGGTGTTTGGTAAATACAATATTGATATATATCTGAATTATAAAGAGGCAGTTCCCATTCAAACCGTAACTCTCTTAGATCTTGCAAAACAACACTGTGAAAAGCTGTTGCCGGTTCAGGAGCATTGGGTTTCGGACTGCCTGCTATAATTTTTGCGGGCTTTTGAAACTGTCTTCTTTCATTCACCGCTACAATAGTATAAAAGTATTTCTCCCCGGGATTTAAGGAACAATATACCGTCTGTTGATTATCTTTTAGCCCCGCGTAGGTCTCGTCTTCTTCTTTCCTTTGCTTATCGGAATTAGACAAAGTAACCTTTTTGCTGCTGTAATAGTATTTGTTCTTTTCAATAAATGAAGTCAGGGTATATTTATCCGCCATCTTAGCTAAAAAAGGAATATCCCGAGGCATCTTTTGATAGAGGGGACTATTTGCACTTTGCTGCTTTTCCTTTTTTAAGTGCCGAGGCGAAGAAATATCAAAAAATTCCGTGCCGGAATTATCGTAATAGAACATTCTCTCAGAAGCAACACCTGTTTTTACATTAACCGGAATGGCATCTATAAAGAAAAGGGTATCAGGACTTACTCCCCTGTAAATACGGTATTCAATAATTCTTTTGTTCCGTTCCAGGGGCTTCCACGATAGCATTAATCCCGTTCCGTCATCAGCAGGAATATCTTCAATTTTGAAATCTTCTACTACATAGCTATCGGCATCTGTTCTTTTCTGAGCAATTGTTGCTGTGCCAACAATAATGAACAGAAACAGCAATAGAATGATTATGCGGTTTCTATATAACCTCATACGCTCTGTCTCCTATTGGTCAATCTAAACAGTTTATTCAAGCTTCCGTTCCACGCACAAAAAATCCCCTTTTATGTCAATCACTTTTTTTCAAACCTGATTTTTGTCCTCACTTCCTCGCAAGAACCAATGTCTATAAAATTAGCCGATTTTCGCCTTTTGGACATTTCGCCATCTCGCTATTTCGCCATCTCACCATCTCGCCATCTCGCCATCTCGCTATTTCGCTATCTCGCCATCTCGCCATCTCACTATTTTATGCCCACAAATACCGGAATTTCTTTCACCCGAAGCTTATAAATTGCCTCAGGACCCAATTCCTGCCACAGGAATGTTTCATAAGAAACGATATACTGAGAAAGATAGGCAGAAATGCCTCCCGGCATAAGGAAATAGACCGCTCCAAAATCCATAATCGTTTTTTGCACTTCCAGCGAGCGTTCACCTTTGCCAATCATAACTCGTAAGCCGTTTTGAATTAATAGAGGCGTGTAAATATCCATTCGGGAACTGGTTGTGGGTCCTATAGCGCCACATCTATTTCCTGGTTTCAACGGGCTTGGTCCACAATAAAAAAGTGCCGTTTTCGCTAAGTCCAAAGGTAATCTTTCCCCTTTTTGCAATATCTCAGCCATTTTTTTATGAGCTGCATCTCTGGCTGTATAAAGAAATCCGGTTAAGAGCACTTTATCGTATTGCTGCAAGGGAGCTATGTCTGCAGGACAAATAGGCAATGTATATCTATATGTTATCATAAGTTAGATTATTATTTCTATATGCCGGTGGGAATGGCACTGTAAATTAACTGCTACAGGTAACGAAGCAATATGACAGGGAGCCGTTAAAATATGCACAGCGAGGGCGGTTGTTTTTCCACCCATACCTTGAACTCCAATTCCTGTTTCATTCACTCTGTTTAGTATATCCTTTTCCAAAAGAGCATATTCTTCTATGGGATTATTATTATTCAAGGGCTGCAAGATTGCTTTCTTGGCTAAAAGGGCACAGGTCTCAAAATTGCCACCGATGCCGATTCCTATTATCACAGGCGGACAGGCATTACCTTTAGCCAGAACAACCGTCTCTACAGCGAAGTTCATTATTTCAGCCGCGTTAGCAGAAGGAGTGAACATTTTTAGGCGGCTCATATTTTCTGCTCCACCTCCTTTTTGAGCTATCTGTAATTTTATCTTATCTCCTTCTACCAAAGAGAGATGAACAATGGCGGGAGCATTATTTCCGGTATTTTCTCTTCTAAAAAGAGGGTCTTGCAAAATAGAGGGACGCAAATATAATTCCGCAGAGACCTTTTTCAGCGTCTCATTGATAATTTCTGGTAAGGGCAGCCCTTCTATAATACATTGATTACCTATTTCAGCAAAAACAACAAGTGTTCCCGTATCTTGACAAAGGGGTATTTCTCTGGCAGGTGCCAGTTCAATGTTTTGAAGCATACAATTAAGGATTTCCCGGCTGAGCGGATTGCTTTCGTTATTTAGGGCTAATTTCAATTTTGCAGGTAAATCGGGATCGGGGTTAAAAGTGATGTTTTTTATTGCTGTAGCGAGCTTGGAGGCAATTGTTTCATGTGAAACATAGCGGTAAGGCATTGTTCAACCCTTCTGTCTTTTAATCAGATACTTCAGCAGCAGGTCTTCTATCGGAGTAAAGGTATCTACAGGGTTATATTCAATACGGTTTTTATAGCATTCATTCTTCATATAGGTTACAAATTTATTGTAATTTTCCCGGTATTCCTTGCGAATTTGCCAAGGTGAAACCGTTATTTTTTCGCCGGTTTCGCTATCTATGAACTGAGCTTCTCTTTTATAATCAAACTTTTCTTCTTTGGGGTCAACAATATGAAAAACAAGCACTTCATGATTGCGGGTACGGAAATGCTTTAGTGCTGCCATAATTTTTTCCGGCTCATCTAAAAGGTCACTGATAATGATTATTAAAGAGCGTTTCTTTACCAGTTCGGCAATTTGATGCAGGGGAGTTAAGAATTCAGTAGTATCTTCCGCCTTTAAATTAATTAGGGCTGCAAAAAGTTGAGAAGTGTAATTTCTTATTGCCTTGGGGGGAAAGGCAGAAGTGATTTTATTGTTAAATGTATAAAGACCGGCAGCATCTTTTTGAGAAATCATCAGCCACGCCAGGGCACCTGCAAGTTGAGTTGCATATTCAATTTTACTGTTTTTACCGGAACTGAAAAACATTGACTTGCTGTGGTCAACAAGAATGTAGCTGCGCAGATTGGTTTCTTCTTCATAGCGCTTGATATAATAGCGTTCCGTTTTTGCCAAAATTTTCCAGTCCAGGTCTCTTAACGGTTCCCCGGGATTATATTGTCGGTGATCGGAAAATTCAGCGCTGAAGCCATGGTAGGGAGATTTATGCAAGCCCACTAAAAAGCCCTCAACTATGCTTTTAGCAGTAAGCTGAAATTTATTTAACCGAACCAGCGTTTCTTCTGATAAAAAAGGCATTTATTTCTTTTTGGGTTGATACAATAAGGCAAAAGGTATTATTACGGCATAAGCGAGAGCCAATAGTATCGGCGAAACAGATATCTCGTTTAAGGACATAATTAAGTAGCCGATAACTAATACTATCGCGGCAATCAGCAATAAGATATAGTTGATTTTACCCAGGTGCAATTTGTTTTTTGCGTCATCTTTATTATTCATCTCTGCTCCTTTTTGCAGAATACTTTTCCTTCTGTTTCTGTTTAATTATTATGCCTGCGCAAGCAGGAATTACAAAATAATCAGCCCTATCCAGCATAAAATTCATCCCGGTTCCTAAAAACCATAGTTACAAAGCTGCTCAATTTGTCAACTTAACTTTCGTTTTTTTCATAGCAAGAAAGGATTTGCTGATATATTTCCGCCGAAAGTTCCTGCCTGGTTTTGCCATCTTTATAGGGAACGGCTTCTAAAACTTCAATTTCTGCTTCAAGGGTATGTCCGATAAGTTTCCAGTAATGAGAGAAAAAGGGCATATCGCCATACCAGTATATCAGATCGCGATTTTCTTTATCTATCCTTCTTCCGTCTATTGTTTTATATTTAATACAGAGCGGAAGAACAGCACATTGGGCTGAAATTGCCACCTGGAAGAGGGATTTTCGGAAGGGTTGAATCGTTAATCCGTTCGTGCTGGTGGCTTCAGGAAACAGAAGAACTTTAAAGCCATCCCGAATAGCGGAAGCGAAGTATTCAATTTCCCGGGGTAAAGATGCGAACTTTTTTCGGTTAGTATAAAGGCATCCCCCATCGCGGGTTATTTTGCCTAAAAAGGGATTATGTTTCATTTCTACGGAAGTGATGAATACCATATTCTCCAATGCAGCAAGTAATATTATATCTATGTAGGTAGTATGATTGGAAACCGCCAGGTATGCTTTATTATGCCATTTCTGCAGTTCTTGGGGATTTTTGATGCTTAGCTTAATCTTAAAAGTGCGTAAAAAGTGTTTGCCAAAGCGGCTATTGTTTTTAACTAATCTCTTTCTCCGCAGGTTTTTATTCCTGGTTGTTAATCTTATTATTGCAGATAGCAGGAAATATTCGCCAATTAAGAAGCAGTGCCGAAGGATACAGTGTAATTTGCGTAATACCATTTTTTATAAACGGGTTATACTATGTTTATGTCTTTACCGGCAAAACAATTGTTAAGGTGCCTTTGGCTATTTGCCAAGCAATTAGCTGGTTCTGTTTTTAGTCGCATAATTAGTTTCAAACCTTTTTTCATCTCTGCATTGTTTTTCCTTTATTGATGCTTTAAAGATTCTTTAACGATTCCTTAACGGAACTAAGGAATTGTTAAAGCATTGTTAAAGGGTCGTTATATATTCTACTATGAGACAGGTGATAACTTATTCGGAAGTAATAGTTTCAGGTATCTTCGCCATCCTGCAAAGTTCCAAATAGGACTATCCCCTTTGCTTGTAACTGTTAATTAAACTTTATAGTTCCTCTTTCCTTCCTGCAAACGCAGGATATAATACCTGCTAAACAATCTCTTAAACTATCTTTTTCATTGGGTTTATAACCCTTCGTAAATAACTGCTGTTCTAAAAGCATTCATTATAGGAATTATGTATGGGGTTAGTTATATTTCTCATTTGCCAACTTAACATCTTTCCTGCGTTACTTTAAGAGCAGCATTTTCCTGGTAATATTCTTTTCCGGGGTAACAATTTTATAGTAGTAAACTCCGCTGGCGCAAGACCTGCCGTTTTTATCTCTTCCATCCCAGGTAAATTGATAATCACCGCTTTTAAGTTCAGATTGAACAATGGTTTTCACTTTTTGACCTTTCCCGTTGTAGATTGCAAGAGATATTGGTGAACCCTTGGAAAGATTAAAGCTGATAGAGGATAGTTGTGAGGTGGGATTGGGAAACACACTAAGAGATTGAATTACAGAAGGTATAACCGGATCGTCATTGCCCTCAGGATTATAATCCATCACTTCCAGTTCCGAAAGAATTATCCCTATCAGATTTCTCAGGGTATAGTCCCCTGATTCTATTTGTGCGGTTCTAAAAGTGGAAGTAAGCACAGAGTAATTATCAGTAGCATTTAAAACGCCTATAATAGGATTATCGGTATTGCCGGTGGAGGAGAAAAATATTCCTTCCGCCGATATTTGATTAGGAATGAGAGCATAGACAACGGATGAATCAGACGGGACATAATTCCAGGTTATATTATTAGCAGGATAAAGGATAGAGGTAACACTAAGAGGAATATTATCTGCCATCTGAACACCCATTTTGGTATATAACTGTCCGTAACTATCATCAAAATAATTCTCGCAATAGAGTTTACCTCCCGCTTCCAAATAGCTATTTAAGTAACTGTATTCATAAGCAGTTGGCAGCAGTTCTGTTTCGGAAAGTGAATTTCCAGCCAGGTAAAATACTGCCTCAAAGTTATTCAAATAAGCATAGTCCGGAATTAGTTTATCGGAATAAATCACATTGAAATCGCTTATCTGCCTTAGGGCATTAACAACTGCAAGTCCTTCATTTCCTGTGGGTTCCCAAACCAAAATTTCTCCCGTGGGGTTAATTTGATTAGGAATCCAACCCAGCATCGGATCTCCAAAAAGCATATAAGTGTAAACATTTTGTAATTCAGGGTAGATTATGCCTCCGGTATCAACAGGATCACCAAAAAGGTAAAATTGGGTATGCAAAAGATTTGCCCAGGAATGTGCAGAACCTAAATCCAGTTTTGCCTGACGGAAGTTTTCCACAAAATGATAGTCATAACTGGCAAGTCCGCCCCAACCAGGATTTTGCCATCCGATTTTATACCAGCCGGTTCTGGTAGCTGCAATAACTCCTACTGCTTTTTTAATTAAGGCATATTCTGCCAGGCAGGCATTACTGTAATCCAGATATCCGTTATAGCACGATGCAGCATAAATAACCGTTCCACTTGTATTTTCCAAATTATCAAAACTTTGACAATCAACTAAACTCTTCCAGTCCATTTCACTGTCTTCAGGTAGGTTATTTTGATTATAATCATTTTCCCAAACTCTCCGGGAAGAGTGTCCATAACTGCCATGTGCATCCCAATTGATAAAACCCCAGCTTTCAGAATTAAGCTTGTTTCTTAAATTGTTATAATTTAAAGGCAGGTCTCCGGGAAAAGAAGGAACAACGCCTTCCTGTTCATACATAGAAAAGTTTTCCTGTTCTGCTAAACAGGTATTCCGCATAAATTCCATAAAAAGGGCTCCATCTGTTTGTAAATATGGAGGTTCCGGTTCTCCCTGATAATTCAAAAAAGCTGCCGGTAACAAGTTTTTATCTTTCCAGGGCTCAGTTGTTTGTTCGTAAGCAACTATCCGATTGGCAATGGCGGAGACCTCAGTAGCATTATTGGTAGAAATGCGTCCTGCAAAGACCTCCGGGGTAAAATCAATGCCATAATCCTCATTCATATAACCGGTGGAATATTCACCTCGCCTGCCATCATTATCGGTATCCCAATTACTGCTTAAATCGGAATAAAAGAAATCTGTAGCAACTGTATCCAGCCCATTGGGTTCAGGAATTACATAGGCAACGGGAACAAGATCATAATCACCAACTAAAAGCAGGTAGGAAAAGGGAATCTGAACATAAGTATTCTGCAGAAAGTTACGCAACTTTTCGGCATTATCGGTTCCCGTTCCGGAAGCTAAAGCTATTGCTATATCACAAAAAGAAACTTCTACACCTTGAGCTTCACGATAGAGAACAAGAGTATTCAAAGCTGCATACAAATTCGGGGTAGTAATAACCAAAAGACGATTATTGCGTTCTTTGGAGGTATTATACCATTGGGAAAGATATTGCGGATTAGCAAAAAAATCAGCTTTGTTGAAAACAGGCGGAATAACGCCTTTGGCTTTGGGTGTTGCTGTATAGTTCATAGTTATGTTGCACGAAGAATTCCACTGCCAGTTAGCGCCTTCATAAACTGCTGGCAAAATATTGAAACAGGCATAATTCAGCTCTCCCCATTTGCGTAAACCTGAATAGCTGTAACGCGAAGGAGTGTTTCTATTAACAGGAGAGGTTAATATTTCCTCTCCGTTGGTAAAGGCGGAATTTATTGCCGGCGGTTCTCCGGCAAGGGTCTTGGCGGAATCAAATTTCACTTGCCAGTTATCAATAACGGCATCTTTAGGTAGAAGAATATTTACTTGCTTAACAGGCAGCTGCAATGTTCCGGGAGCGCCGTAACAACCATAACCCTCTTTACTTAATGCCTGAAGGGAAAGCCCCTCGGCAGGAACAGGAAATTGAATTGTAGTGCTAAGTGTAGTTGCCAATATCAGCAACGGCAAACATAGTAAGATAAGACAAAGTGATTTTTTCATTATTCTTCCTTATGTCAGGTTTTTCTTTGGTCCGGTTCTTCCCCATCGGAATGTGGCTGTTCATTAATAATATAACCCAAACCCTTACCTGTTACCAATACATTAAAACGGTTAAACATCTGTTTTAAACGGTATAACATATTTTTATCGGGATTTAGCTCTGCCAGCATCTTAGCCAGAAATGCCTCCCAGTTAACCGTTTCCTTTTTTTGGAAAAAGCCCGTGGAATGCATCACTGCCAAAATGTATTTCCCTAAATCATTTATTTCTTTGCCACTGGCGGCATTATAGTGTTTGTTTATGCTTTGCTCCTCTTCCAAAGGGAAAGAATATATTTCCCAAAGAGCTAAAGCAACTGCCTGAGCCAGATTCAAAGAAGGAAAAGCCGGATTTGCCAAAAAATGACATCGCAAAGGACAAAGCTCTGCTTCCAAATCCGTTAAACCGTAGGTCTCTCTGCCGAAAACTAATCCTATCTTTGCTTTAGGTAAACTCTGCACATATTTTGCCATCTGCCTGGGAGTAAAATCTACGGGTTTATTTTTCCCCACCCTTCGGGAAAAGGCAATAATTCTATCCAGACCCTGTATTGCTTCTGCCAAAGAGGTATAAGTAACTGCATTTTCCAATATTTGCTCACTGTGCATAGCCAGGTAAAAATCGTTCTTTTCCGGTGCTTTGCCTACAATGCGTAAATCGGAAAAACAGAAATTATGCATTATTCTGGCTACGGCACCTACATTTCCCCCATAGATTGGCTCTACCAAAATTACTGCCACGCGTGAGTAATCCCGCTTATAGTTCATATTTATTTGTAATAGTAATTGTTTTCGGAATTGGCTGCTTTTTGGTTTTGATTCTCTCTCTTCTTTTTCTTGGCTATTATACCTGAAAGCTTAGCTCCCATTGTAGCTACTTTGGGATTATCATCATTGCGCCAATCAGTAATCGTCTTTTGAGTAACATTCATAAATTCGTTGGTTTTATCTCTCCTACTGCGTTGCGCATAAATATTAGCCAGTTTTTTCATTGTTTGCCAAAGAATGCGAATCCTGTTTTCATCCCCTTCAATTAACCAGCGACGAATGCTGTTGTAACATTGCACGGGTCTTTGTCTTCCTACCTGAGTAAGAATATGGCAAACCTTTTTTTGCACTTCCTCACTTTCATCATCCAACAGATTGGACACAAAGGAAAGAACATATTGCGGATAACGGGAAGCGATATTTTCCATTCCATGCATACTGATAGCCCGCTTTTTCTCGTTCTCTGAGGACGCCCAAAGAGGCATATATTCCTGCATCACTTCCGGTGCCTTTTTCCAGAGCTCAAAACAGATGGTCTCAGATTCCCAGGGAACACTTTCAAAGGTCTTTTCCAGCGTCTTAATTACAATTTCAGGATTATCCTGATGCTTGTAATAAAAATAGAATAGTGCTGTAGCCCGAACCCCATAAATGAAATGCTCTATAAGCCGTCCACATATAGCATCCATCTCTCCGTTACAGGAATATTGCGCTAAGCGTTTACCCAATTCTTCTCTAACAAAATAGTTTGCCGTATTGCCAAGGTCTATAATTTGTTTTTCTGCCAGTGTGTCTTTTCCTTTTTCTACATTGCGGAAAATTTTCTCCACTTCTGTATCAAGGATTTTATAGTCGTCCAGATTTAGACGCCCAACTTCTTTTATCATACATCCTGCTTTTAGACAGGTTTTTTGCCCTGTCTGTTTAATTTGCTATGTTGTCATACTTGTTATAATTTACTTGGTATTAGCTATTTGATACCCTTCCCTTTTTAATCCCTTCTGCAAGGGCTTGGGGAGAATAGGAAATGTTGTATGTCCATCTAAAAAACCTATCTTGCGGTTACGAGCTTTCTGTCAAGAAAAAAGACAATTGGCAACAACAAGAGAAACTTGTTGACAGTTAGGTTGCCGTTTTAAAAAAGGATTGTAACCTGAATTTACTTATTATTCGTTTTTTCAGGGTTTGGGATTTACCTGAAACAAGGTAAACCCGGTAAAACAAAATAAAATTCAAAAAAATAACCAAAAGGAGACCGAAATGTCTTTTAACCTTAAGAACCGTAACTTTCTTACCCTGATGGATTTTACTCCAAAGGAAATTCAATATCTGCTTGATCTATCCCTGGAGCTGAAAAAAGCCAAATATGCCGGCACGGAACAGCAGAAACTAAAAGGGAAAAATATCGCCCTAATCTTTGAAAAAGATAGCACTCGCACCCGTTGTGCTTTTGAAGTTGCAGCTTTAGACCAAGGTGCTCATACAACTTATTTAGGACCAACCGGTTCCCAACTGGGCAAAAAAGAATCCGTTGCCGATACAGCAAGGGTTTTAGGCAGAATGTATGATGGCATTGAATACCGGGGTTATGGACAGGAAATTGTGGAAGAACTGGCAAAATATGCCGGTGTACCGGTTTGGAACGGTTTAACGACTGAGGATCATCCCACGCAAGTTCTGGCTGATTTTTTAACTGCTCTGGAATATATAAACAAACCCTTGAACAAAATGGTATTTGTTTATTGTGGAGATGGACGCAATAATATGGCAAATGCTTTACTTATCGGTGCTTGCAAAACCGGAATGGATTTTCGGATTGTAGCTCCTAAAACCCTGTTTCCCGAGGAAACTTTAATTAATAAATGCCGGGAAATTGCTCAAGAAACAGGTGCTAAAATCACCCTAACAGACAATATTGATGAAGGAGTGAAGAATGCCGATGTCCTTTATACCGATGTTTGGGTCTCTATGGGTGAGCCGGATAGCGTTTGGGAACAAAGAATTAAACTGCTAAAGCCCTATCAAGTAAACGAAGCAATGCTGCAGAAAACAGGAAAAAGCACTACTATCTTTATGCACTGCCTGCCTTCCTTTCACGATTTGAAAACCAAAATCGGCAAAGAAATTTATGAAAAATTCGGTTTAACGAGTATGGAAGTTTCCGATGAGGTCTTTGAAGGAACCCATTCCGTTGTTTTTGATGAAGCCGAAAATAGAATGCATACCATTAAAGCCGTGATGGTTGCTACTTTAGGATAAATCTGAAGTTAAAACTAAAGTAAACTGGGAGTTCTTCCCTACTGGACTTTTTCTTCTTGACCTGTTTTGGGAAAATATGTAAAAGGGATTATATTATAAGTGAGGAGGTGAAGTTACTTTATGAGCAATAATGACTATGAATTATACCTTGGTGATGCTCTGGAAATTCTGCAAAAGCTTGAAAAAGAGTCCATTGATTTAGTAGTAACATCACCTCCTTACGCAGACAGCAGGACTAATACCTACGGGGGCATAAAACCTGATGAATATAATGAATGGTTTCTACCCGTAACCCAGGAACTACTAAGAATTCTAAAACCCACGGGAACATTCATCCTGAATATCAAAGAAAAAGTAGTTAACGGAGAAAGGCATACCTATGTTATAGAATTGATTTTGAATATGAGAAAACAGGGCTGGCTATGGACAGAAGAATTTATCTGGCATAAAAAGAATTGCTACCCGGGAAAATGGCCTAACAGATTTCGGGATGCATGGGAAAGATTGTTGCAATTCAATAAAAACAAATTTTTTAAGATGTATCAGGAAGAAGTAATGATCCCTATAGGTGACTGGGCAGAAAAACGACTTTCCAACTTAAGTGATACCGATAAAATTAGAGACACTTCCAAAGTAGGTAGTGGATTTGGTAAAAATGTATCTAACTGGGTGGGCAAAGATAAGGTCTATCCTACAAATGTGTTACACTTAGCTACTGAATGTGGTAATAAAAATCATAGTGCAACCTTTCCTTATGCTTTACCCGAATGGTTTATAAAGCTGTTTACCAGACCGGGTGATGTAGTTTTAGACCCTTTTATGGGTTCAGGAACTGCTATTTTTGCTGCTTTGAATATGGGGAGAAAAGCAATTGGAATAGATATAAATCCTGAATATTATAACTTAGTTTTGGGGAAAATTCAAAATCAGCAACAAGTTTTGTTATAAACGAGGTTATTAGTGATTGATGAAAATGACTTGAATGAATATGTGGAAAAGCATATTGAAATATTTCATAACAACAGGATTATGAATATCAGCAATTTGAAGCTGACAAATATCTTAAAACATAAAAATCCGTATCTGTTTAGAGCCAAGAATATGCTTAATGCCGGAGAATTAATAAAGTCCATTCTGGATGCTCACTTATCTTCTGCTGAAGAAACGATGTTTGGTGAATTTTTGGAAGCGTTAGCTATCTATATTTGTGGAATGATTTATGGGGGAGTGAAATCATCTTCTTCGGGTATAGATTTGGAGTTTAATAAGGAAAACAAACGGTATATTGTCTCCATAAAATCAGGTCCTAATTGGGGTAATAGTCGTCAAACGGCAAAAATGATAGATGATTTTAACCGAGCTGCCAGAATTATTCGTTCCAATAATAAAGAAGCAACAGTGATTGCCATAAACGGTTGCTGTTACGGAAAAGATGATAAACCGGATAAGGGTTCTTACTATAAACTCTGTGGACAGCGTTTTTGGGAGTTTATTTCCGGTGATGAAGAGATGTTTACAAAAATTATTGTTCCTCTAAGCTACAAAGCTAAAGAGAAAAATGATAATTTCTATGCAGCATACACTAAACTAATCAATAGCTTCACTGCAGAGTTTATTCAGGACTTTTGCGATAAGGGTATAATAAACTGGAATAAATTATTGAAGTTTAATTCAGGTAAAGCAGCCAGTAATAAGTTCTAACTACTATTAGCTGTTATGCACACTATTTCAGCAGCAGTATTTTCCGGGTTTGAATGTTTTTACCTTGTTGTGCCTGAATAAAGTAGATACCTGAGCTTACTTTTTTACCAGCGTTATCATTACCTTCCCAAGAAAGATTATTTTTCCCCTTCGGAATTCCCTGGAAAAGGGTTTTAATTAACTGTCCTTTAAGGTTATACACCTGAACATTCAAAGGAGCGTAACTATTTTTGCAGAGGATATTGATTTGGGTAGAAGCAGAAAAAGGATTCGGTTGATTTGGCAAAAGGGTAATTTCCGGAACGGGATTATTTACCTCATCTGCTACTGCAACAGGTAAGCCAAAATAGTTCTCTATAATGTAATGCACAACTTGACGGCTTTGGTTAAAATCCATATAGTAAAGAGGAAAGCTGAAGGTTACCGTTTTACCTGAAAAATAAGTGTTTTGAATTCCAACTGTTCCACCGTTCAGAATTCCCTGAGGCACATTATTCTCATAAGCAGAGGCATATTGATAAACAGGAATGGCTTGAGCATTCGCAGTTAGCGCTTCTATCTGATAAAGGTGTCCATTAAGAGAAACGGGAACTTTATCGGGGTCAACCTGAATATCCAGATAGCCGGGGGACACACTTTCTGCCCTATTGAAACGGGCTTGGGTAGCGTAATTAGTTCCGCTGATACCTAAAACTTCATTGATAAATGTATCTTCAGCAAAAACAGCAGGATAATCTGCATTCAGTTCAAAAGTAAGCCCCGGATGAAAAACACTGAATAGAATTTTACCTCCATAATAGATATAGTTCCTTAAAGTATCCTTAATTTGATTGAGATAAGTCATATCCGAATAATCGTTACCATGCCAGATTATAACTGAATAGATGCCAATATCACACAGGCGTAAGTCCTCAGTTAAATCAGCCAAATCAAAATGAGCAGGATTCCACAGACCTTCTACCAATTGGTCATAATAGTAATCTACTACTTCATCAGTTGGCTGAAAAGGACCCATTCCGTTTAAATCTACCGTTTCATCAATAATAAGCAATCCGCAGTTCATACTTAAAGGTCGGGTTTTGAGAACCGGGGTAAAAGAACTGCTGTTATTATCATTGTCAAAAGCGCAAAGACGATAGTAATAATAAAATTCCCCGCCCTGAACATTAGTATCCTCATAACTGCAAGCAGTTTCAGACAAAGTAGCAATAAGAGTTCCCGTTTCGGAACTATTCAAAGAACGGTATAGTTTATAGCCGGCTAAATCAAGCTCGCTATTTGGATGCCAGGAAAGTTGAATCCCTGAAGGCAATGCTTGGTCTGTAAAATTGACAGGTGGTTGGGGTATTGACCGGGGAACACATTGAGCCGTATTAGAATAGCTTTCAATACCGGAAAAAGCTACAGAAGAGATAGCAAAGAAATATTGCTGTCCCGAATTTAATCCTGTGATGCTAATTTCGTTGGCAGTTGTAATTTGAGTATTATTAAGGTTATTTTGAGACAAACCCCAGGAAAGATGATAATGAGAAAAATCCGGATCGGGAACAGAACTCCAGGAAAGATGGACACTATATCCCGTGCCTTCATCTAAAGCAGTGAAATTTGAAGGAGGCGACGGCATTTCAGCAAAACTTGCAGTTACTGCCGTGGAAGCTTTTATTACCTTACTACAATAAACAGGATCAAGATTAGCAACGGTATCATCATTACTATGATAGACAGCAGAAAAGTTATACTCAAAGAAATAAATAGCCGGAAAACCGTGTTGCCAGAAAGAATGACTATCACTGCCGGCAGAATTAAGATAACCATAAACAGGTTGCAAACTGGTATATTGAGAAGTTATCAATGCTGCATAATCCGTCTGTGCTATGAAACCATCGTAGGGCATTAATAAAACCCTCAGATCAGAGGGATTGGGACTTGTATTAGCTATCATATCGTGATTTATCATTATGCGGATATCCATATCTGTCTGATCAGCCAAAGTGGCATAATACTTTGAACCCCAAAGCCCGAATTCTTCAGCGGCAAAGGTAACAAAACGAATGGAACATTTGGGTTGATAGTTATTTGCCATCATCACTCTTGCCATTTCTATTGCGGCAACTGTGCCACTGGCATTATCATCTGCACCGGGAGCAAAAACAAGAGGATTATCATAAGTTATGGAATCGTAATGACCACCAACGATAATATAGGTATCGGGATAAACGGTTCCCGGAATTGTAGCTACAACATCATATTGAGTAGTTCCATTCCATTGAAAACTACTCAGTTCAGCATTACTAATGCCAAAACGCAGAAATTGGGATTTCATCCAATTTGCCACTATGTATCTATTATCTGCCAAAGCATAACGGGTAGAGAAATTTTGCAGTGACTGCAGGAAAGATAAAATACTATCAGCAGAAACCGAATTAACCAAATTGACAATATCTGTGCGTTCCGCTTGAAGGGTCTTTTCCAAAGTAGAAGTATCGGGAAAACGCATTGGCTCCCAAAGCAAAGGGACAAAAGGATTGCTGATTTGTTGCCGAAGCCGAAGTTCATCCAATTTGGTCTCCAACAACACTACCGAACCCATTTCCAGCAAAACTTTTCCGGCTTTTGCCAAATCCACCTGCGGATATCTGTCACCTATCGTTATCAGATAGAACTTTCCACTTCTGGAAGTTCCTAATTGCAAAGCACCAGGATATTCGTAACTGGTTCCGGCGATAATATATAATTCATTGTAATAGTATATCTCCAAGCCACTTTGGGAAAGGGCTTGAACTGCATTATACAATGATTTACTTTCCCCTGAAAGAGAAAGCCCGGAAACCGGTAAACCGATAATGTAATTCGGAATTGCCGATAACATTCCAATAGTAATCAAGATAAATATGAGAAGCAGATATTTTTTCATTATTGTCTCCTTTTTGAATATTAGTTTTAAGCAAATTATATTCCCGAACTCTGCTTTTGTGTAGCCGGAGGATGCTATGCCTCCGCTTTTTTTTAGCCACCGAGAACACCGAAGTCACCGAAAAATACTTGTAACGGCTATGTATTGATAATTATGGTGTAGCCGGAGGATGCTATGCCTCCGCCTTTTTTAGCCACCGAAAACACCGAAGTCACCGAAAGTATATTAAATAATCTTTTCTCTTTTTCTCTTTTTCTCTTTTCCTCTTTGTTAAATTAACTCTCTTTTCTCTTTTCTCTTTGTAAAAAAAAACCTTCGGTGTTTTCGGTGTTTTCGGTGGCTAAAATACTTCTTTTCCTCTTTGTAAAAAAAATCCTTCGGTGTTTTCGGTGGCTAAAATAACTCTTTTCCTCTTTGTAAAAAATCCTTCGGTGTTTTCGGTGGCTAAAATAACTCCTTTTCTCTATTTTTATTAAAAACAGTAAGTAAGCGATACTCTATCAGTTAAGGGATTTATCCCAAGCTTTATTCTCGGTGTATCCTGCAATACCATTTTTCCTGTTACATAACCAATCACGGCACCCGCAAAAACATCGCTGGTCCAATGTTGGTCACTGTTCAATCGCGATAGGGAAGTTAAAACAGCAATTGTATAGACGGTTGGCGGCACCAATCTGGTCTTTTTAAATTGTTCTGCCAGCACAGGAGCCAAACTCCAAACCAAAGTGGAATGCCCCGAAGGAAAACTATTTTTGGAAAAAGAAATTCCGCTATCCTGCCAAAATTTTTTGCCTTCTTCTTTAAAAGGTCTTTGTCTTTGCGAGGCAAGCTTCAAAGTTTGAGTAACCGCCAAAGAGATAAGCGAACTCTTCAAGCAAAGCAGAGAGGTATCTATTGTTTTTTCATCTTTGGCAATATATCCTCCTAAAGCAGTTACAGCCATAAGCGGAAGCATAATTTTCACTTCCCCGAATTGTTCAGCTACAGTAAAAATATCATCGGTGACCTTTATTCTATTTCGTTGATATAAATCCCGCAGCTCCTCATCCAGCAAATATAAACCTCCGGTAGTAACAATTATGGCACTTGCTTTCAGCCAATCGTCATTTTGCCAGTTGCCAGGTGCCGTAACTGCTGAATAAATTGTTTCAGGATAAGATAAGAGATAATCCTGCAAATAGTTATCTTCTTCCGCAAAAAGAGGTATCCTGAAAAGGACGATAAGGATGCCGCTTATCAGAAAGAGGGTTTTCAGATTGATAATGCCTATATTTTTGCCAACTTTTTTATAGTTTCCCGCCGGTGCAGGAGAGGCAATGAGCTTTTCTTTCCAAAACTGATGTAAACAAGCTGCTTTCATATTTCTATGCTGTGAAAGAGAGCATTTCTGTCAAGTTCAAACCGTTTTTTGCCTTTCCGCAGTTTTCCTGAGGGTTATATTTTTTTTGTTGCTGGCAGCTATGTTCCATTACTGTGATTTAGTTCATAAATCATAAATGGATATTTTTTAATTGATTTTTAGCTTCCGGATTACCCGTTTGGGAATCAGAATATTAAAATTAGGAAGGGGGTTATCTTTCTTCTTCCGAGTGGTTTACGCCACCATCGCTATTATTGTGTTGCCCTCAAGGGCTTTTGGCAGCCGATATACAGTAAAAAAGATTCCTGTATGCATCCCATATTGTGATACGGGAAAGATACGAGAATTATATCGCCTGCATACCTTCTATCAGTAATGTTGGATTAGCTGCGAGCAGCAATTTTTATAGCAACCGGTATTTTGTGTAAGATTTGTCACCATTCCTCATTTTTGTCACCCCCTATAGAAGTGAGAACACATAAAGGAGAAACAAAAATGAAAGTAAAATTTCAATACGGACTGGCTGGTTACACAGGTAAAGCCGATGGACTGGTGTATTGTTTTGATAGGACTTCGGGCATTGTTTACGCCCGGAAAAAAGTTTATCCCCGGTTAACGAAAGAAAACGCCAGAATTGGTAATATTTCTCACAACCTCTTTTCCTTGAAACCTGCGAACGAATACAAAGATGATTTACGCCTCTATTTAATGAGCTACAATGGATTAAGGGAAAATAGTTCCCATCCTTTGCGCTCTTGGGTAAATTTGTATCTGCGCTTAATGACAAATATGGCTAAAAGGAATCCGGATATAGACCTGAAGACAATCACGCGTCAGCAGATATATCAGGAAAATCTGCCCTGCATAAGTGTAAAAAATGCCGTTGAAGCAGGCATCCTTCCTCCCGTAAAGGGCTATGAAAGAATGACTGCTTTAATCTAACGGAAAAACGATGTTCCCGCCGTTTCAGAAACTCGGAAAAACGATGTGTTCGTCGTTTAAAAAACCCGGAAAAACGATGTGTTCGTCGTTTAAAAAGCCCGGAAAAACGATGTTTTCGTCGTTTAATAAAATTTACCTACACATTTGTTCCTGAAGATACTGATTTATCTCATATTTTTATTTATGGTTGACGAGGACATCAACCTTCCGCTGTTTTTGGTTGACGAGGACATCAACCTTCCGGGTTTTTTGGTTGACGAGGACATCAACCCTCCGGGGATTTTGGTTGACGAGGACGTCAACCCTCCGGGGGTTTTGGTTGACGAGGACATCAACCTTCCTATTTCCTTATTATATTATTAATATAATAACTGTATTCCCAATCATTATAATTCTCTACCAGTCCTGCTTTAACGGGATTATTCATAATGTAACTAATCGTATTACAATAATCCTTTTCATTTCTGATATAGCGATCAAAATAATCCTTGCACCAAATAGGTCCTTTTTGATTATACAATTTATTAATCTCTTTGGCAGTAAAACCCTTTAATCTTTTTATTATGTCGCTGATTTTGTAATAACTATCACTACCATCTTCTTTGGGTTCCAGCAGTAAATGAATATGATTTGGCATTATACAGTAGGAATGTAAGTTATACAAATTACTATCGTAGAATTTAAAAGCAGACATAATAATATTAGCTGTTTTCGGTTCACACAAATTCAATTTCGGTAATGTTAATTTGCCCAGGTAATTATCCCATTGGAGGATTTTTTTATTATAATCTTCTTGTTTTTGGCTTCTTACAGAAACATCAGCTTTTATATCGGAATAAGATTGAATTATATCATTCATTTCAGCTAATAGATTTTGGAGATTACCTGGTATAATGAAAGCAAGTCGCCAGGTAAGTGAAATTACTTGTCCTGCTTCTTGATAATGAGGAAGATAACTACGGTGAAATTCAATAATCGGAAACATTATAATACTGAACCTCTATGATAAGTTTATATACAATTATCTTAAACATCAGAGTGAGCTTTTTTGTAAAGCAAAATCTTCCGGAAAAACGATGTACCCGCCACTAAAATAACTCGGAAAAACGACGTCCTCGTCGTTTAAAAAATCCGGAAAAACGACGTCCTCGTCGTTTAATAAATCCGGAAAAACGACGTCCTCGTCGTTTAATAAATCCGGAAAAACGACGTCCT
>DAONFA010000005.1:66367-71817 GCA_035403355.1 Candidatus Cloacimonas sp.
CGTCGTTTAAAAAACTCGGAAAAACTATGTTCCCGCCGTTTAATAAAATTTACCTACACATTTGTTCCTGAAGCTACTGATTTATCTCATTTTTTTATTTTTGGTTGACGAGGACGTCAACCCTCCGGGGTTTTTGGTTGACGAGGACGTCAACCCTCCGGGAATTTTGGTTGACGAGGACATCAACCCTCCGGGAATTTTGGTTGACGAGGACATCAACCCTCCGGGAATTTTGGTTGATGAGGACATCAACCCTCCGGGAATTTTGGTTGACGAGGACGTCAACCTTCCGGGGATTTTGGTTGATGAGGACATCAACCCTCCGCTGTTTTTGGTTGACGAGGACGTCAACCTCCCGGGTTTTTTGGTTGACGAGGACGTCAACCCTCCGGGAATTTTGGTTGACGAGGATATCAACCCTCCGGGGATTTTGGTTGACGAGGACATCAACCTTCCAGTGCAAAAAATGATTGACGATAAATGCGGTTACGAAACACAAGAAAAAAACAGCTCCGTGTTTAGAGAAGAAAATAAATTGCAGGATATACCCCTGAAAAAGGTATAAATAAATGAACCGCTTAGACAGACACAGACGCTGAAAAGGAATGAACAAAGCGGATTAGAGGAAAGATGAAAGTTTTTACAGTGCTACTAATGCTATTGCCAATACTTCTGGCAGCACAGAGTTATACTTTGGAAGAGCTTATAACTTATGGTCTGGATAATAGTTTCAGTGTGCAAAAGAGCTCTTTGAATTATGAGAGTTCCAAATCCACCCTGAATACATCCAAGTGGAATTTATTGCCCAATGCTTCTGTAACGGGTTCAGTAACAAAGGATTTTGATCCTGCTGCTCAGACCGATGATTTAACTAATTCTGCGGGATTTTCTTTAAGTAAAACCATCAGTTTAAATGATGACACTTATTTCAATTATCTCTATTCGTCGTTAGATACGAAGACAGCACAGATGAAACTGGATCAAACCCGCAAAACTTATGCTTACGATGTTTTCAGCGCATACTTAAAAGTGCTCAGTGCTCAAAAGCAAAGAAGTTCTCTGGAAGAAAATTTACAGATTCAAACCCGGGTTTGGGAACAAAGTAAAATCCTTCTGCAATTAGGCAAAACCACTCCCTTTGAAGTTAAACAAAATGAAATTGCCGTTTTAAACTCCAATATATCCTTAATGCAATTGGATAATACTATCGCCAATGCCCGTAAGGAACTTTTTGCCCTGGTGCAAATGCAGGATGAAGGTTTCCCTTTAACGGAGCTGGAACTGAATGTGCAAAAGGAAATTCCTGCCTTCAGTATAGAAAAGAATGCAGACCTCAGTATCCTTAATCAGGAACTGAAACAGATTAACCTGCAATTAAAACAAAACAAACTGGATGATTTTCCCCGCCTCAATCTTGCCTACAATTTAGACCGCACCGTTGGCGGAGCTGATTTTGATTACGACCGATACAACACAAATCACAATATTTCTCTATCACTTAGCTATCCTCTCTTAAATATTTTTGAGAACTCTGAAAGCAGAACCAGAACCAAGATTAGCAGGCAACTTTCACAATTATCTATTGATGAAAAGAAAGATCAGTTGCAGCGCGATTACGACAGTGCCTTAAGAGAACTGCAATATTTAACAAGAATGAATGAACTTTACAGCGAACAACTGGCTCAATCCAGAGAACAAATTACTCAAGCAGAAGAACGCTATCGTCTGGGACTTATTGAACTTCTGGAATTGGATAAAACCCGAACCAGCTACATTGAAACTGACATCTCATATAATAATAACCTGTATTCAATCATAAACAAACAGGAAGAAATAAACTATCTTCTCTCCGAACCCATTTTAGGCAAATGGTAAGGTAAATTCTATAAGATTATATATCAAGGAACTACAATGAAAAAATACTTCAAGTATATCGTCATAATTGCGCTTATAATTATAGCCATAATCGTTATAACTTCTTTGCGCAAAGCAAAAAACAAACCCGAATTCAGAACTACAACTCCCTCTATTGGAAATATCAGAGAAATTGTAACCGCTACCGGTTCACTTAATCCCTATATTTTAGTTAGCGTGGGAACCGAAGTAAGCGGCAAAATTGAAAAGCTCTATAAGGACTTCAATGACCCTGTTAAAAAAGGTGAACTACTGGCAAAACTGGATACAGAAATCCTTTCCACCAATCTGGAAGCCGCAAAAGCAGACCTGGCAAAAGCAAAAACCGCTTTAGACCAGGCAAAGCTTGATTATGATGTCCAGAAAGAACTGCTGGATAAACAAATGACCCCTGAATACGATGCTAAAAAAGCTCTCTTCGCCTATCAAAATGCTCAACAAAGTTACAATAGCGCTCAGCTCACTTTACAACGAGCTCAAAAAAATCTTGCCAATGCCTATATCACCAGCCCTATCAATGGAATTGTGGTTTCCCGCGATGTTGATGAAGGACAAACGGTTGCTGCCAGTATGAGTTCCCCCACTTTATTCCAGATAGCCAATAACCTTGATCAGATGCAAATCTCCGCTGATGTTGACGAAGCAGATATTGGAAAAATAACGGTTGGCTTACCTGTGGAATTTACGGTGGATGCTTATCCCAGCGAAAATTTTACCGGTGAAGTAAAACAAATCCGCCTGAACCCTTCAACGGAATCCAATGTCGTTTCCTATAGCGTTATTATTGATGCCGCCAATCCGGAACAAAAACTACTGCCCGGAATGACAACTAATGTTACTATTATCATTCAATCCAGGGAAAATGTAACGCGTATTTCAGAAACCGCTACCAGGTTCAAACCCAGCAAAGAGGTCTGGGAACAATTTGGTCTTAAATGGAGCGATGATCTTATCCAAAAAGCTCAAAAAGAGGCATTTGCATCCTTAGCATCCTCAAAAGCAAGCTCAGCAAAGGATGATTCCACTGTCAGCAATAAAAAGACAGGCAGTAAAAAGAACATCCAATATAGTGCCAATAAGGTTTATACAAGGGGAAAAAATGCTCTGGTCTGGGTTCTGGAAAATAATGTCCCTAAGCCGAAAGGAATTAAAACCGGAATCTCGGAAAGCGGTTATGTTGAAGTTCTTGAAGGACTTTCCGGAAACGAAGTTTTAATAACAGGAGTAAACGGTAAAAATACTGCCGAATCCACTAATGGAAATTCAGGCGGTCCTGGAATGAGGCAGTTCTAAAATGTCCGATTTACTGATTAGAACCGAAAACCTAACCAAAATTTACCAGATGGGTGATGTTCAGGTGCACGCTCTTAGAGGAGTTTCCCTGAAAATAAAACAGGGAGAATTTGTAGCCATAATGGGCGCCAGCGGAAGCGGAAAAACAACTTTTATGAACCTTCTCGGTTGTCTTGACCTGCCAACAAGCGGTGAATATTACATCAATGAGATCGGTGTTCACGAAATATCCCAATTGGAACTAACTAAAATCCGTAATCAATTGATTGGCTATGTGTTTCAGAACTTCTATCTGCTCCCGCGGACAACCGCTTTGGAGAATGTGGAACTACCTCTGCTATACAGAAATAAAATGACCCATCATTTACGCATCCAAAAATCAATGGAAGCTCTTGCTACAGTCAATATAGCAGATAGGGCAAAACACTATCCCAATCAGCTTTCCGGAGGTCAACAACAAAGAGTTGCCATAGCCCGCGCTATTGTGAATGACCCGATGTTTCTACTTGCTGATGAACCAACCGGAAATTTGGATACCAGAACCAGCTTGGAAGTGATGACCATCTTTCAGGAATTGCATAAAAACGGAAAGACCATCCTGCTGGTTACCCATGAACACGATATTGCCCTTTATGCTCAACGCTTGATAACTTTTCGGGATGGACATATAATATCCGATGTGCCTAATAATAATCCTCATATAGCTGCAGTTGACTTAGCCGGCTTGCCAAAATTGCCCGGAGATGAATTATGAGTATCGTAGGAATAATCCGTATTGCCTTTAAATCGCTAACGCGTAATAAAACCAGAACTTTTTTAACAATGCTGGGCATCATAATCGGTGTGGCAGCTGTTATAACAATGCTGGCTATTGGCCAGGGTGCTAAAAAAATAGTGGAAGACCAAATTTCTTCTATGGGAACCAATGTCCTGATGGTAACTGTTAATTTTACCCGTAATTCATCTAATGTTCGTCAAGCAGCAGGAAGCGGAACTTTATTGAATTTGGATGATGCCATTGCCATTCGTTCACAAGTGGAAGATGCTCTGTATGTTTCACCTGTTTATAATACCTTTGCTCAACTTAAATTTGAATCTCAAAACTGGAGAACAGGCATTATGGGTGTAGATACCGATTATTTCTATATCCGTAATATGAATACTTCCCAAGGAGAATTGTTTTACGACAGCGATGTAGAAAACGGAAACAAGGTATGCATAATCGGTAAAACCGTAGCTGAAAACCTGTTTGGAGATGTGGATCCGATTGGACAAATAATTCGTATTCGCAATATTCCCTTCACCGTGAAAGGAGTGATGGAATCTAAAGGACAAAATGTAATGGGTACTGATCAGGACGATAGTGTTTGGGCTCCTTATTCAACCGTTTATGCAAGGTTACTTGGACAGCGCTGGAGAAATATGATGATTATCGTTTCCGCCTCTTCCAAGGAAAAAATTGCTGAAGTGCAGCAAGATATCCTGGACCTTTTACAAAACCGTCATCGCGGCACAACCAGTGAAGAATTTTTGGTTAGAAGCCAAACAGATATAGCAGAAACCGCAAGTAAGGTCTCCGATACTATGACTATCCTTTTGGCAAGCATTGCAGGTATTTCATTACTGGTTGGCGGTATCGGGATAATGAACATTATGCTGGTCTCCGTTACGGAACGAATCAAAGAAATAGGCATTAGGATGGCTGTGGGAGCAGGAAAACGGGATGTTATGCTGCAATTCATTATTGAAGCAGTTGCCATCAGTATTTTAGGTGGTATTATCGGTATTCTTCTGGGAACCGGAGCCGCTAAAATAGTTGGTAATGTTATGCAATGGAGCGTTGCCGTTACTCCTTTCTCTATCCTGATTTCAGTTGGTTTTTCAATGGCTATCGGAATCTTCTTTGGCTGGTATCCTGCCTCTAAAGCAGCCAACCTTAATTTGATAGATGCATTGCGGTATGAGTGAACAAAAGGGATACCTGAAAAGACAAAACTGTGGATAGGTAAAAACCTTCGCTATATAGCGAAAGATTAGTCGGAATAGCAACATCTTGTCGTTTCACTTGCAACCAAGCTATTTCTTTATTACGCTCTTTTCAGTAACGGAATAAAACAACTATGGTGGTTGACCAGGAGGTCAACCCTCCAAAAAAGGTATCCACTGGCTACACAAATCGGAAAAAACGACATCTTGTCGTTTCACTTGCAACCAAGCTATTTCTTTATTACGCTCTTTTCAGT
>DAONFA010000005.1:71917-83395 GCA_035403355.1 Candidatus Cloacimonas sp.
GAATAAAACAACTATGGTGGTTGACCAGGAGGTCAACCCTCCAAAAAAGGTATCCCCCAGCCACTTTACTTTAGAAGGATGAACTTTTCTGCTTTTCCCGCGCTGTTTTGCAAACGATAAAAATAAATCCCGTTGGGAAGTGACCCCTTTGGAACAAAGCCAATTTCGTTAGTGCCGCTATGAATATCCGGCTGATAGATACTCTGCACTCTTTGTCCTTTCACATTATAAATCTCTATTGTGGCAGCACCAATGTTTTTGGGGCTGGAAAGATGAAAGACAGCGCTTCCGGTAACGGGATTGGGATATAATCCTTTAATTGAAAAAGCAACAGGAGTATTGGTTTCATCCAGCGCAGGCGTTCCTATGCTATAACTAAAAGGTATATTGTAAGTTCCAATATTGGGGCTGCTAACCACTATCCGAAAATTTACTGTAGCAGGAGAGCCGATTGTTAAATTCAAATGATAGGATATTGCCTCGCCTGCAGCCATAGAAAACGGACGGTTAATACTTCCCGGATAGCAGTTTCCTGTTTCATCACAATAATTCAAATACCAGTCCGCAGGCACATTATCCGCTTCCAGATGCATCGTGTAATTTTCTGCAGCGCCAAGATTGAAGAACCAAAAGGGAGAAGAAAGGTAATTAGTGTTGGCATCTCCTTGGATAGAAGGATTCCAGTCCATTGCCACCCGAAAATTATACTCAGGCAAAGGAAGTGAAGAAACACACTGAACTATTTTTTTATCCGCTAACTGCAGAAAAACAATCCCCCACAAGTTACTAACTACCCAGGAAGGATTTAAGCTGAAAGTTTTATTGTAATTATAGGTATCTCCATAACCCGATAAAGAGACATTATCATCGTAAAGAATACCTCTTACGATATGGTCTTCCTCTCCCACATTATCTTCCAGCAGATAATATACAAGACGGGCATCGGAAATTGTTACATCTGGCGAAATCATTATTACAGACCCGCTAACCAAGCCCCTTTCAAAGCTGAAATTAGTAGGTACAATCTTTATCGGGGAAGCGGAATAGCGAGTTGCGGAAAGAGCATTAAGATAATCGGTTCCGTCTGCAGTTCCTTCTCCTATACCTTCTAAAGATACAACTCCGTTGAAAATTACATTGGGCAAACCGATTACATTGTAGTAAGAAAACCTTTCTTCTATAATAGGATTGCTGAGGTCTCCGCTGGTTGTAAATAACCTGGCACTGATAAATTCATTGTTATTAGCAGCTGAATGAACTTCCTGTAAACCCTGCCAGGTAAGAGGACAATTCATACACCAAGTAGCCCCGAAATCTTCTGCTAAAGTTGTTACAGGCATATAAGACGGCTCTGCAAAAAGTAAACTGCAAGCCAATAGAGCAATTATCAGATAACTGTATTTCATTTTCATCTCCTTGTCTCTTTATATAATAACTGACTACGGGAAAATTGCAAATTTGAACGACGGGGACATCGTTCTTCCGGAAGGTTTATGTCCTTGTTAACCATAAAACATAAGTAACAGAATAAATCTGCGCAATCTGCGTAAGCTGCGTGAAACATTCTTTCTAAAAGCGGGTGTTAAGTTCAACGCGTAAA
The DNA here is from genome assembly GCA_035403355.1 of Candidatus Cloacimonas sp. NCBI lineage: Bacteria > Pseudomonadati > Candidatus Cloacimonadota > Cloacimonadia (SeqCode) > Cloacimonadales (SeqCode) > Cloacimonadaceae (SeqCode) > Cloacimonas (SeqCode) > Cloacimonas sp. (SeqCode). The sequence continues at coordinate 73,518 of DAONFA010000005.1, forward strand.
CCTTCAAAGGGAGCAACATAACGGCAAACCCCGTTCCGGCAAACTTTTCCACCGGCTTCTTTGCCACCAAAGAGGATTAGGTCACTATGTTCAAAAAGCGGGAATTTTATTTGAGCAGAAGCCCAATAGCGGCTGTCTAATGCTTCGCTGATTTCTTCCCAGTTACTTTGTGCGCATAAAGAAAGGGAGAGCTTATTCAAAGTAAAATCGGTCTGCAGCTTTGGTTCATAATGTTCACTTTCAGCGTCCTGTTTTTGTTTGGAGACCATTTTATATTCCGCCTGAATTTGCACCGGGATTTTAAGCAAAGTAAAGTTCGTTTGCAAAGCAGGAATTAAATCCTGTTGCCAAGTATCGCTAAGGTTATCCACTTTTTCAATATGACTGTAAGAAGTTAGCAGCGAAAAGGAATTTGCATTATATTCCAAGGCAAAATAGGCATCGTTCATTTTTTTGTCTTTATCGCTATTGAAAGCTTCAGCATAGTCCGCAGTAAAATTAAGACCCTCCGTAAAAGAAACAATTCCAAAGCCCTGCCAGCCAATTTCATCTTCTCCTGTGGCAGAAGCATCGGAAAGGGTCTCATTATGGTAATTTACCGTTGGCAGGTCATTTAAGCGATATTGAAACTTATCATACTGCTTGTAAGCTCCCCCTAAAGTAACAGGACCAAAGTAATAACTGCCATTCACATAGATTGCTTTGCCGTTTTTTGTGCTAATACCGGGTTGATGATAAAGTTTGCTGACTGCCGTCTCTGCCTGCAAATCAATATATTCTGTAGCATAATTTAATCTACCGGCAAAAACGGTTCTCTGATTATAGATATTTGTGGCAAGCAAATTGCGGAAAGCCATTGCCGAAGCGCCTAAGGAAAGTCCTTGGCAATTGGGGCTTTGCAAATCGGCACCATAAGCCAAATCATAACTTCCAATAATATTAGAGCTTTCTATAGCCCCGTAAATTGCTTTGAACTTAAAAGCGTCGTTATAGCTGAATAAGAAGCTCTCCAAACGGTTATCTATATCAAACTCCAGGTCTTTATAACTGCGAAAAACAATGCCGTTGCCAAAACTGTCTTCCGTTATTCCGGCAGATATTTTACAGGCATCTTTTTCATAAGAGGCATACAATTCCTGCCAGCCAAGTTCCAAACGGTTGCTATCCAGTTCATCCAAAAGTTCCGTTTGTTCTGTGGAATATTTGGGCAGTTCAGCAATAAATTTCATTCCAAAGCTAAAATTCCGGTAGTCAAGGTTGAAACCGAAGGTATCTTTAAAATAAGTATGCAAAGAGTCCTCAACGGTGCGATAAATGAATTGGCTTTCATTGGAACCGTTTATAAAAAGAGCGTTTTGAGCACTAAGCAAAGTAAAGCTGATTAACAGCAATAACAGCAGAGTATGTTTCATTCTCTATTCCACCATTTATATTATTCTTTCACAGATTACACTGATTTTACAGATACAGATTTAGAAACGAAGATTTCAGGATTATCGGGCTTTATATAAACCGCAGAAATCACCGCTAAGTATCTAAAAAAACGATGGTCTCTCTTCTGCCAAGGCATTATCTTCCTTCTTAATTCTTCTTTTATGTTCTTTGTGGAGGAACAGCGTCCTCCATTAACCAATTATTTATCCTCTAAATCCTGAAATCCTTAAATCCTCGTTTCTAACTCTATGAAATTAAATCCTTATTCTGCATCGGTTTTAAGCCCCAGCAAATTACGGATATGCATTTCGTATTCATTTTCCACACCTGGTTCATAGCCAATATGCGAATAGACAATTTCCCCTTGTTTATTTAGCATAAAAGTATGCGGAGGGTTGGTTACTCCCAGTTTTTTGGCTAAGGTCTTTTCGGAATCAAACAGAGTTATAAACTTATAGTTCTTGCTTTTCAGATAGTTTTTTGCCTTGGGCAGATTTTTGGGGGCATCAATAGAAATCATCACAACGGTAAGCGAATCATACTTTTCAGCCAAATTATTTAATTGCGGCATAGCATCTTTACAGGGTTTGCAGTAATCCGCCCAAAAATCAATAATAACAGGTCCTTTTCCTAAAAGTTCCAGTAAAGCCACATTTTTTCCTGCTGCATCAGGCAGTTTGAAATCGGGCATCACTTCTGCAAAAACAGAAGCGACCAAGAGCATCAGAATAAAGCAGGTAATCAGCTTTTTCATCGTGAACCTCCTTTTTTAACGGTAAGGGGATATTGTAAGCCACTATAAATTGTAGCGTTATTGGCAAAGGTCACAGGTGTTTTTTGGGCAAAAACTACTAAAGCGGCATCCTCAGGAATGGTCACATTAGCATCAAATGCAAAGGCAACAGCATTACTTAAATCCACAGCGCTTATATCAATTCGTTTTCTGCCTATAACTACATTAGTAAGATGTTCTCCTTCAGCATTTACTGCTGTGGAAACAAGGTCTATAACTGCCAGATTCAGAACCAATTCTGCCTGGTTGAAGGATACCGACAGAGGGGTAAGTTTAATGCTTCCGGAGATGTTTTTTCCTTCTACGGTAGCGCTTATTACCCTGTAATCCATCTGACTTAAGGAATCCAATTCCCTTTGCACGGTAGGAAGATATTGGTCTAAAATATCCTGAGTTCCTCCACCCAGTTTATGTTTTCCCTGGATAATAGAAACGGGTGCACTGTAGGCAGTATAATAAGCATAAAGAGGGTCACTAATTGCAACGGGACCCGAGAACTGATGGGTTAAATAGATAAAGTTATCACCCAATTGAGAGCTTAAATTATGCAAAACACTCTCTACCGCAGGACAATAACTGCAGCCCACATTGGTAACATATTCCACAATCACTTTTTGCGTAGGCGCAGAAGGATCACAACCACATTGATTTCCCCGCAGCAGCCATTTTCCGTTTTCTTTTCTTAAGCGTTCTCCTGTGTATAAACTATCGGCAATGACGGTTTTGTTATCGTCACTAATAGTTAATCGCCAATTTGCCAAAGCATTGGTCTCGTTTTGCAAAGTGGCTGTAATTAAAGAGACCTGAATAACCGGATTGCTTAGAGGGGAAAGAATAGTATGCAGCTTTGTTTCCCACTCACTTTTAGTGATGCCATAGTGTTTATAATCATCCGCATAAAAAACCATTACGGGTGTTAAATCTTCAGGAGTGGCATTATTAAACGCTTCTTGCAAGGGACTGAAAAGTTCTGCGGTAAAATTCACCTGTTCCGATGGCTTAAAAGAATGGTCAAAGCGGTCACAGGAAGAAATTCCCAAAACCACAATTATTAACAGGACATAAACGATTTTCTTCTTCATCTTTTTCCCTAACTTTCTCTATTCGGCTTTAGCAGGAATTTTATTAAGGGCATTTATTACTTCGTCTTTGGAAAGCAGTTCACCAAAGATGTGAGGTTCTTCACCCGGAATATATAAAGCATTAAAAGGAACTCCTGCTCTTCCGTGTTTTTTTATCCAGGCAAGCAGGGTTTCATCTTTTTTGGTAAAATCGCCTCTTAACAATAACACATTTTTCTGCTTAAATTCCTGCATCATCGTATCCGTAAAAAGAACTGTCTTTTCATTAGTCATACAATTCTTACACCAGGCAGCTCCGATGTCCAGAAAAACTGCTTTACCTTCTTTTAGTGCCTTATTTAAAATATCTTCTTTAAATACATACCAGCCCTGCGGTGTATTTGGAGCCGGAATAAGTTCTCCGCTTTTACTTTGAATTTCTATCTTTTCAGTTTTGGTATAAGGCAGATAATTGACCACTGCAAGGATAATTAACACAAGCGGAATAATCGTAAAGAGCCATTGGGTTAATTTGCTGTTTTCCACTTTTACAAATCTGCCATAAAGCCAGGTAGAAAAACCAAGAATTACCAAAAACCACAGAACTTTAAGCAAATATTCCCCATCGGTTAACAGCAGCAAGGTCTTCAGCTGAGTATAAACAATGAAGAGCAAAACAAAGCCCATCACTTCTTTGAAAATAATCATCCAGTTACCGGGTTTGGGAATAATTTTCAGTGCTTTAGGGAAAAAGCCAATCAGCAAAAAAGGAAACGCAAAGCCAAGCCCTATTGTGAGAAAGAAAATCAGCATTAAAGCAGGTGGCAAAGCTAAAGCAAAAGGTAAAGCAGCCCCTAAAAAGGGTCCGGTACAGGAAATAGCCATCAAAAACGCAAAAATACCCCCAAAAAAGGAACCGCCATAGCCACCTTTGGATGTTGCCTTATTGGCTGTATTCATACCTGGAACAGTTATTTCAAATACCCCCAAAAGTGACAACGCAAAAACAAACACAATTGCCATCAGGGTTACTACAAAACCAGGATTTTGATTCTGCAAACCCCAGCCCACGGATTCACCTGCCTTTTGTAAAGCGATAAAAATTCCTGCCATTACAGCAAAGGAAATCAGCACTCCCAAAGCGTAAACCAAAGTATGATTAAGCACTTTGGTTCTATCTTTCTGTGCCTGATTCATTATGCTCATAATCCTGATTGGCAATATAGGTAGAACGCAAGGAGTGATATTTAATATTATACCGCCTAAAAAGGCAAAAAGAATGTATTTCAGTATTTCGCCAAAAGAATGGCTGGCATTAGGTTTGGCAGCTGGAAGCGAGGATTTTTGAATGGGAACGGTTTCATTGGGGGCAATTTTATTGGGCTTATCTGCTTCTGCTTCCGAAACGGTAGTTGGTATCAGTTCATTTTCAGTTATTTGAAATGCAAGTGTAGCTGTTGCTTCTTCCGGTGGATCACACATTCCTGTTTCGTAACAAAGATTATAACTAAGCACAGCAGCTATTTGTTTTTTGCCTGCCTTAGCTGTTTGCTTCACGGTAAAAGGCAAGGTTAAGGTTACTTTGGGATGATAGTTCCATTCCTGTTCAGAAACAACTTGTGTCGGTTTTGGATAAATAACTTTCCCCAAAACGAGGTCGGGATGGTCAGCTTCCAGATAAAAATATTCCGGGTCTTTGGGGTTTACAGTTTGTTTTTTCCCTTCGGGAATAACAAGCGTGGCTTTAATAGCACCTTTTTCTCCCGGTTTTAAGACCTCAGGAGAAAGCGAGAATTTAACGCTCTGAGCGATAATTGGTTGAATGAACACAACCAGACAGAGCAGTAATAACAGCTTGCAGGTTTTATGCATTAGCATTATCCTTGGAAATTATTTTTGTGTTTATCCTAAAATATAATGCAGAAAACATTCCAGACAAGTCAACTATTGGAAATGCGGAATGAATAATGAAGAATGTCAAATGATATTGTTTCTCTCTTTCCCTCTTTCCCTCTTTTTCTCTTTCTCTCTTTGTTTAATCTATCTCTTTCTCTCTTTCTCTCTTTCTCTCTTTTTCTCTTTGTAAAAAAAATCTATTCCGCTATCTCTCTCTTTCCATCTTGCCATCTCGCCATCTCGCCATCTCGCCTAATTCATTCTCAATTTTCAATTCTCCATTCTCAATTAAATCTCTTTCTCTCTTTTTCTCTTTGTAAAAAAAATCTATTTCGCTATCTCTCTCTTTCCATCTCGCCATCTCGCCTAATTCATTCTCAATTAAATCTCTTTTTCCCTGTTCATCCCTACCTATTATCAAAAAGTTCCTTACACTTCCATTATCTCTTTTTCTTTTGCCTTTTCTGCTTCATCTATCTTTTTAATCCATTCATCCGTAAGGTCTTGCAGTTCTTTCAGCTGTTTCTTTTCCTCGTCTTCGCTAATTTCGCTATCCTTTTTGTCTTTTTTAACCAGTTCATTGGCATCGCGCCGAATATTACGAATAGCAACTCTTGTTTCTTCCGAGATTTTTTTGATATTTTTAACGATTTCTTTCCGCGTTTCTTCGGTTAAGGGCTGAAAAGGCAGGCGAATAACATTACCGTCGTTTTCGGGAGTAATTCCAATATTAGCAGCCAGGATGGCTTTTTCTATATCTGCCAAAGTAGTTTTATCCCAGGGTTGAACAACAATCATTCTTGCTTCGGGAATGGATATATTGCAAAGTTGTTTCACCGGAGTAGGTTGGCCGTAATAGTTAATTTTAACGCTATCCAAAATAGAAGCGCTGGCGCGTCCGGTTCTGCTTTTGGAATATTGATGCAGCATTGCCTCAAAGCTCTTCTGCATTTTTTCTTTGGTATTTTCTTTTATATTTTCCATTGTATCCTCATATTTATCGCTAAAAAGCGCAATAATGCTTAAGGGTGGATATAAGTTCCTGTTTCTGTTTTAGTTAGTGCCTCAATTAACATTTCCGGCTGGCTGATATTGAAAATCTTGATAGGCATATCGTTATCCATAGCCAGGGAAAATGCTGTTAAATCCATCACCCCCAAGCGTTTCTGCAAACATTCCTCAAAGCTGGCATTACTGATAAAACGGGCATTTTTATCCTTTTTAGGATCCGCACTGTATAGTCCATCTACATTTGTAGCTTTTAACACAATATCTGCATTCAATTCCACCGCGCGTAAAACAGCAGCCGTATCAGTTGTAAAATAAGGATTTCCTGTCCCCCCGCTTAAAAAACAAATCTTGCCCTGTTCTAAAGCGGAGGATGCCAATTGCGGGGTATAGCGATCAACTACTTTATCCACAGCCAGAGAAGAAAAAATGGCACATTCAATTCCTCTGGAACTGAGGATTTCTGCCATATAAAGGGAATTCTGGATAGTTGCCAGCATACCGATACTATCCAGAACTACCCTGTTCAGATTTTTATTTTTCCACGAGCCGCCCCGAAAAATATTTCCGCCTCCTAAAACGATGCCTAATTCATAGTTACGGTTGTGAACAGTGATGATGGCATCCGTCAGAGAGTTTATTAATGTTTCATCGTAGGTTACACCTTTTTTGCCGGAAAGAACTTCTCCGGAAAGTTTTAACACCAGCCGATGGATATTTTCGCTTTGATAAACATCTTTCATTCTTCAGCTCCCTGCCGTTTTAGTTAAGTTTACGACTTTGCAGCAGAAATTTTATTCACCACCCAACTGATAGCGAATAAATCTGGCTACCTGAATATTTTCTCCGGTAGTAGCAATAGCGTTTGTCAGCAGGTCCTTCACAGTTTTTGTGCTGTCACTGATTAGTTCCTGTTCCAAAAGCGAATGCTCAGTACAGAATTTTTTCAGGTTTCCTTCTACAATTTTCTCTATAATTTCGGGTTTTTTACCTTCATTCACAGCTTTATTATAAGCGATTTCTTTTTCCCTTTCCAGAATAGCGGGATCAATTTGCTCGGGACTGATGGCTAAAGGATTGTTAGCAGCAATTTGCATCGCAATTTCATCTGCCAATGCCTTGAATTCTTCCGTTCTGGCAACAAAATCCGATTCACAATTCAATTCCAGAAGCACTCCAATGCGATTATTGAAATGGATGTATGAATGAATGATTCCTTCTTTAGTGGCACGGCTTGCTTTTCCTTCTGCTTTACTGATTCCTTTTTCTCGCAGGTATTTAATTGCCTCATCAATATTTCCGTTTTTTTCAATCAGCGCTTTGCGGCAATCCATCATTCCGGCTCCGGTTCTATCACGCAATTCTTTTACTTGGGTTGCAGTAATCTCTGCCATTTTTTCTCCTTTTTACAAGCGGAATTTAAATAAGCTTTGTAAGATAAACAAAGCTTAGCTCCGCAATAATGTTTTATACTTCTGTTTCCGCTAATTCGGGAACTTCAAATTCAACTTTTTCTTCGGTAGCCAGTTCTGCTTCAAAATCTTCTGTTTGCTCAGCATCGGTGGTTGCAGTTGTTTCTTCTTCCGAGCTTTCACCTTCGGTGGCAATTCCTTTTCCTTCAATAACAGCATTTGCCATAATATCGGAAATAAGATGAATGGCTCGTGTGGCATCATCATTACTGGGAATTACATAATCAATCACATCCGGGTCACAATTAGTATCTACCATAGCCACAATCGGAATATTTAAGATACGAGCTTCGTGCACGGCTATTTTTTCATATTCGGTATCAACAATAAATATGCATCCTGGCAGGGCATCCATATCCCGAATACCGCCTAAAGAAAATTCAATTTTATCGTGCATTCTTTTCATTTTTTGCTGTTCCAGCTTGGTATAACTGCTAATAGTGCCATCGGCAACTATTTCTTCATAGTATTTCATTTTTTCAATGCTTTGTCTGATGGTTGCCATATTGGTAAGCATTCCACCATACCAACGCTGATTTACATAAAAAACAACGGCTTTTTCAGCTGCTTCTTTAATAGCTGCCTGTGCCTGTTTTTTAGTGCCTACAAAAAGGATATATTCACCTTTGGAGGCAATTTCTTTCATAAACTGATATGCTTCATTGATAGCATCTACGGTCTGTTTCAGGTCTATGATATGAATCCCGTTGCGTTTAATGAAGATATATTTCTTCATTTTAGGATTCCATTTGAAGGTCTGATGTCCGAAATGGACACCTGCTTCCAGTAATTGTTTCATAGTAACTACGGACATTCTTTACTCCTAATTTACGGTTTTCAGGTTTTTTCCGGACGGTGTAAGCAATTCAGAGGAACTTTCTCCTCACCGCCTTGCAAGCGTTCCGGAAAGTTATTTAATTGATTGTTTCTCATTTAGAAACAATTTGTCCTTAACGCTTAGAGAATTGGAATCTCTTTCTGGCTTTGGGACGACCGGATTTTTTGCGTTCCACCATTCGGGGATCACGCGTTAAGAAACCACGGGTTTTCAACATTGGACGCAAATTCGCATCATATTCTATCAGAGCACGAGAAATACCATGCCGAATAGCTCCTGCCTGACCACTTAAGCCACCACCGTAAACATTGGCATAAACATCAAAGTTTTCGGATAAGCCAACTGTCTGTAAGGGCTGCTCTACAATCATTTCCAGGGTTTCCCGCTGCAGATATTTCTTCATCTGAATACTGTTAATAATGCGTTTTCCCGTGCCAGGAGTAAGACGCACTCTGGCAACGGCATTTTTTCTTCTTCCAACTGCATCAAAGGTCTGCATACATTTTTCTCCTAAATTACAAGTTCAACCGGTTTCTGAGCTGCGTGTGGATGTTCAGCTCCGGGATAAACTTTCAGTTTTTTAAACATTGCGCGTCCAAGCTTATTTTTGGGTAACATCCCTTTTACGGAATGTTCAATAATTCGCTCCGGATGCTCTTCCAAAACTTTGGCATAAGGAATTTCCTTTAAACCACTCGGATAGCCGCTAAAGCTTTTATAAACCTTCTGCAATGCCTTCATTCCGGTTACCCGAACTTTGGCTGCATTGATTACTATTACATAATCACCGGTGTCAATATTGGGCACATAATACGGTTTATTTTTACCACATAAAATTGTGGCTACTTTAGTGGATAGGCGACCCAATGGTTTGCCTGCTGCATCAACGATATACCATTGCTGGTGAATATCTGAAGGACTGGGGGTAAGGGTTTTCATCGCTTCTCCTTTACATATTTTTTTATTCAGAAAGTCAAGATTTTGAAAAGGGGAATAGTGTCAAGTGTTTTGAAGGCAACTTGAAGGCATACTAATCCCGGAATTTTCTCAATAACATTCCGATATGATTCTCGTATCGTTCCCGTATCGCAATATGGGAAAGATACGGGAATCTCATCCGCGGTATAATGCAAAATATAAGGAACTGACAATGTTCGTGTTATAACTTTAAACCGATTATTTTTGTGTTTGAAACTATCTACATAAGCAACAGAATATTTATCCTTTGTCCGATACTGTCAAAGCTGTGAGCGTTTTGACTCTAAACCGATTCTTCTGTGGTTGCAACGAGATGCCAAGGTAACAGAATATTTATCTTTTATCCGATACTGTCAAAGCTGAAGCTCGGTTTAGAGTTAAAACAAAAATTCGTCCCG